>JASIJW010000668.1:0-3563 GCA_030050035.1 Acidobacteriaceae bacterium
CCCCGAATACCTGCGCAACGTGACCAGCGGCCGTCCTGTTCCGCCGGCCGTCGTCGAAGAGATTCAGCATCGCTACTCCCTCATCGGCAAGAGCCCGCTGACTGAAATCACCTTCGAGCAGGCGCGGCTGGTAGAAGAGGAATTGGCCGCTGCCGGCACGCCCGTGCCGGTCTACGTCGGCATGCGTAACTGGCGACCGTACATTCCCGATGTGGTAAAGAAAATGCGCGCCGATGGCATCGAAGAAGCCGCCGTCATCTGCATGGCGCCGCAGAACTCCCGCACCAGCGTGGGCCTTTACCGCCGCGCCGTTGAAGCCGAAGCCGGCGGCTTGCGCATCGACTTTACCGAAGCCTGGGCGCAGAATCCGCTGCTCGCCGACGCCTTTGCCGAGCGGCTGCGCCCAGCCCTCAAAAAGCTCTCAGCCGAATCGGGCCAGCCCGTCCCGGTGCTCTTTACCGCCCATAGCGTTCCCACGCGCACGGTGCAGCCGCCCCAGGGCGATGAGTCTGGAAGCGAATCTGGCCCGCGGCTCTGGCCCGGCACCGGCGCCGACCCCTATGCCGACGAAGCGCGGCAAACCGCCGAACTGGTTGCTGCGCGCACGCCAGAGATTCCCCGCTGGTGGTTCGCATTCCAAAGCCAGGGAGCAAGCGGAGGTCCGTGGATCGGCCCCACCGTCGAGGAGACGCTTGAGGAGATGGCTGCCGCCGGTGCCCGCTGGCTTGTCCTGCAGCCGATCGGCTTTCTATGCGACCACGTTGAGATCCTGTTCGACGTAGACCAGCACTTTCGTAACTACGCCGCAAAGCTGGGAATTCGGCTGGAGCGGCCGGAATCTCTTAACGCTTCTCCCATTTTGGCCCAGGCAGTGGCCGGAGTGGCAAGTCAGGGACTTGCGCGACTCGCCAAATTCCGATAAGCATAACTGAAGCAATAGCTCTTTCCCAGGCTTCGTTTGCTAGACAATCGATTGACCGGGCCCGGCACACACCGAATAGACCCGAAAATCCGGCGTGTCTCGGATCCAACTTATCGAGCGGGCCAAGAACTTGAGGAATCCTGCAAGTGCCTTCTGAAAGCCAAAGTAACCTGGGCCCTGCGACCGCAGATATGCAGTGCCCCAAGTGCAGCAGTGAGCGAGTGCGGCGTATCGAACGCAAGGGCATTCTTGAAAGAAGCCTTCTTAAGCTCTTCGGTTATTTCCCGTGGCGTTGCGCTACCTGCCGAAAAAAGTTCTTCCTCAGGCGCCGCAGCCGGGAAGGCAATAGGCCAAAGGAATATGCGGGCTGAAGCGTCAGTCTTTGCCGTGTTCAGCGAAACAGGTTCCGGGCAAGGAAGACCACATTTGCGGGCCGCTCCGCCAGGCGCCGCATGAAGTACGGGTACCATTCCGTGCCGAAGGGCACATACACGCGCACCCCGTACCCCTCCTGAACCAGACGTCGCTGCAGGTCGCGGCGTACTCCGTAAAGCATCTGGAATTCGAACCGGCCTGGCTCGATTCCGTGGCGAACGGCAAACTGCCTGGTCGCCGCAATCATGTTCTCGTCGTGCGTGGCGATCGCGTGATGCATGGGGCTTTCGAGCAGCATGCCGGCCAGCCGGACGAAGTTCCGGTCGACGTCGGACTTGCGAGGGAACGCGACCTCGGGCGGCTCGTTATACGCGCCCTTGCAGAGCCGCACCCGGATGCCGTCGACGAGCAGTTGCTCGATATCGGATTGCGACCGATAGAGGTACGCCTGAATAACCGCCCCGATCGCATCCCGCAGGCCGGCGCGGGCGTGGACCCGCCGCACAATATCGAGCGTCACCTGCGTAAGGCGCGAATCCTCCATATCCACGCGAACAAAGTTGCCCGTGGCGTGAGCGCGCTGTGCCAGGTTGTTGGCGACCTCTTCAGCCAGCTCCGGCGAAAGCTCGAGGCCCATATGCGTCAGCTTGATGCTGATATTGGCGTTCAGACGCCGCCTGGCGATCTCATCCAGAAGCCGGTGGTAAACGTCGGCGGCGCGATGCGCCTCAACGGATGTGGTCACGCTCTCGCCCAGTGAATCGAGGGTGACGGCAATGCCCTGGCGGTTGACCGCTTCGGCAACCTGCAGCGCATCTTCCACAGTGGTGCCGGCGATGAAACGCGAGCTCAGCCTCGCCCCCATTCGGGAGCGCTCGAGAAAACGGCGAAGAGGACGATTGCGTGAAAGAGCAATGAACGCAGATCGAAAAATGGCCATCGAGCGATTCCACCGGAAAGCGCAGGGGAGGGCCGTCCGGACTATTCAGTTTCGCATAGCGCAGACGAACGGGTCTGGGGTAACCGTCCGTCATCATTGGCTGCCGCGA
This sequence comes from Acidobacteriaceae bacterium, assembly GCA_030050035.1. Lineage (GTDB taxonomy): Bacteria > Acidobacteriota > Terriglobia > Terriglobales > Acidobacteriaceae > Telmatobacter. Next base: position 2,347 of record JASIJW010000668.1, read on the forward strand.
TATAATCCAGGCTCAGCGCACCCGGTAGACTACGCTTCCGTGCGCTTGCAGGCTCACCGTAATCTCCTTTCCTGATTTGGTCAGCGAATCGTCCCAGCAGCTCTGTCCGGAGTGCTGGCCCGCGGAGCCATTTCCGTTAGCGACTCCGAGCTGTTTCCACGTAGTGTGAAGCGTAACAGGCTTGTCATCCAAGTTGAAGAAACCAAAGTACTCGACGTAGCCGCGGGCTCCGGGCTTGTGGACACTGGCTCGCCATACGCGGGCGTTCTCGAATCCCGGTCCCAGGGTCGAAGCATTCACCGGCCTGCTGCGCGTCGCATTCTGATTCATGAACAGCAGATCCCGGTTCGACATCAGCGACCGCGTCAGCGCGTCCAGCCGCGTAAGATTGCCGCCGAGAATCAAAGGCGAGCGCGCGATAGTCCAGAGGGCGAATTCCGTGCGCTGCTCGTCGGCGGTTTCGCGGGACTGCCGCGGCTGGCCCCATCCCGGATTCGGGCCCAGCCAGCCCTCGGGCAGCATGTCGGCGTCCGGCCAACTGCCCGGGCCGGTATAAGGAGACCACTTTGCAAGCAAATCGAAGGCCTCGCGAATACCCGATGGGAATCCGCCGTCACCCGGCTTGTGCGGAAAGGTCCAGCCGTCCCAGTGATCGTCGCTGATGCGCCACATCTGAGCAAATTTGGCTACTTCGGTGGCGTGCTCCACTCCCGTGGGGCCAGGCGACAGGCTCAGCACCATCGGCCGTCCTGTCTTGCGGATCGCCTCGGCGATTTGACGGATTTCAGAACGGCGGTATGGATGATTGGCGATGCAGTCCGCTTTTACGAAATCCACGCCCCAGCTCGCGTAGAGCCGCATCATGGAGTCGTAATAGGCCTGTCCGGCGGCGTTATCGGCTACGCCGTAGTTGCCGTCGTCCCATGGGCAGGTGGAGCTGGTATCGGCTGCATCCGCGGCGTGAAACCTGGAGCCTGCGATGGGCAGATTGGCTGCTACGGCCGGCCGCGGAATGCCGCGCACGATATGGAGGCCGAACTTCAGCCCCTGCGCGTGTGTCCATGCGGCTAGCTCCCGGAACCCCGCGCCATCCGCGGCAGAAGGGAAGCGGCCAGTGTCGGGAACCAGAAGCCCGTTGGCGTTCCATTGATATTTGCGCTCCGCCAGATTGCGCCCCGCGGGGTTGGCCATGTACCAGCCTTCGTCGACGACGGCAT
>JASIJW010000669.1:0-3157 GCA_030050035.1 Acidobacteriaceae bacterium
CTCGCGGGGTTGCTCTCCTCCGACGACGGCACCGCGACCGCCTTGCTCGGCGCGCTGCACGTGCCGGTCGATCGCCTGCGCGCGCGCCTCGACGAGCGGCTCGCGGCGCTTCCGACGGCGGAGCACGTCGCTCCCTCGGACCAGTACCTCTCCCGCGGCCTCTCCCAAGTGATCGAGGCGGCGGAGAAGGAGGCCGCGCGACGCAAGGACCGGTACACGACGGCCGACGAGCTCCTGCTCGGTCTCGCCTCGGTCTCGGGCCCGACGCGCGAACTGCTCGAGGAGTTCGGCGTCCGCCGCCCGGCGATCGAATCGGCCCTGAAGGAGCTGCGGGGGTCCGAGCAACCGGTCGCGAGTCGAAATGAGGAGGCCCAGTACCGGGCCCTCGAAAAGTACGGGAAGGACCTCACGGCGCTCGCCCGCGACCGGAAGCTCGACCCCGTGATCGGCCGCGACGAGGAGATCCGACGCGTGATCCAGGTACTGAGCCGGCGCACGAAAAACAACCCGGTGCTGATTGGCGAGCCGGGCGTTGGTAAAACGGCTATTGTCGAAGGGCTGGCACGGCGCATTGTGTCCGGCGACGTGCCGGAGAACCTGCGCGACAAGCGCGTGATTGCGCTCGACCTGGGCTCGATGCTGGCGGGTGCAAAATACCGCGGCGAATTCGAGGACCGGCTGAAGGCCGTCTTGAAAGAAATCGAGGAGTCGAACGGGCAGATTGTGCTGTTCATCGACGAGCTGCACACGCTGGTGGGCGCGGGCGCCGCAGAAGGCGCCATCGACGCGAGCAACATGCTGAAGCCGGCGCTGGCGCGCGGCGAGTTGCGCGCGATCGGCGCAACCACGCTCAACGAGTACCGTAAATATATCGAGAAGGACGCTGCGCTCGAACGGCGCTTCCAGATCGTGTATGTGGGCGAGCCCAGCGTGGAGGATACAATTGCCATTCTGCGCGGCCTGAAGGAGCGCTACGAGTCGCACCACAAGGTGCGCATCAAGGATTCGGCAATTGTGGCCGCGGCCACGCTCTCGCACCGCTACATCAGTGACCGCTTTTTGCCGGATAAGGCCATCGACCTGGTAGACGAGGCGGCTGCATCGCTTGCGATTCAGATCGGATCGGTGCCGACGGAGATCGACCAGCTTGAGCGGCAGGCGACTTCGCTTGAGATTGAGCGCGAGGCGCTGAAGCGCGAGACAGACCCCAACAGCCGCGAACGGCTGGATGAAGTGGAACGCGAGGTCGCCACGCTGCGCGAGCAGATAACGGCGCTGCGCGCACGCTGGACCAAGGAGCGCGACGCGCTGATGCGGATCAGCGAGATCAAAAAACAGATCGAGGCGCTGCGCTTTGAGGGTGAAGAGCAGACGCGTCGCGGGCAGCTTGAGCGCGCTGCGCAGATCCAGTACGGCGAGTTGCCCAGGCTGGAGCGCGAACTGCGCGAGCTGGAAGCAATCCAGGATGGAAGGGCCGGCGGACCGCGCATGTTGAAGGAGGAAGTTGACGAGGAAGACATTGCCAAGATCGTGAGCAAGTGGACGGGTATTCCGGTGAGCCGCATGCTCGAGGGCGAAGTGAAGAAGCTGGTGCAGATGGAAGACCGGCTGCGTGAGCGCGTGGTTGGACAGGATGAGGCGCTGAGCACGGTGGCCAATGCCATCCGCCGCTCCCGCGCGGGACTGAGCGATCCCAAGCGTCCGATCGGTTCGTTTATTTTTCTGGGGCCGACGGGCGTGGGCAAGACGGAGACCGCGCGTGCGCTGGCCGAGTTCCTCTTCGACGACGAGCAGGCGATGGTGCGCATCGACATGAGCGAGTACATGGAGAAGCACGCCGTGGCGCGGCTTATCGGCGCGCCGCCGGGGTACGTTGGCTACGACGAGGGCGGACAGTTGACGGAGGCCATCCGCCGCCGGCCGTATGCGGTGATTCTCTTCGACGAAATCGAGAAGGCGCATCCGGATGTCTTCAACATCCTGCTGCAGGTGATGGACGATGGCCGGCTAACCGACGCCAAAGGGCGCACCGTGGACTTTAAGAATACGGTGCTGATTATGACGTCGAACCTGGGCGCGGCGTTCCTGAGCGCAGATGGGCTGAAGACGGACCATGACTTCGAGATTGCGCGCGAGAGCGTGATGCGCGTCGTGCGCGAGCATTTCCGTCCCGAGTTCCTGAACCGCGTGGACGATATCGTGCTCTTCCGGCCGCTGGGCCACGCGCAGTTGAGCCAGATCCTCGAGCTGCGGCTGAACGAGATTCGCAAGCTGCTCGAAGACCGGGCCATCTCGCTCGAGCTCACTGAGCCGGCGCGCCAGCTCATCCTGGCAGCGGGTTCCGATGCGGCTTACGGCGCGCGGCCGCTCAAGCGCGCGCTGCAGCGCATGGTGCAGGATCCGCTGGCGATCAAGATCCTCGATGGCGAAATCCTGCACGGCTCACACGTGCGGATCGACGTGGACCGGCGCTCGAACCAGTTGCGGTTCGAGCCGATGGGACGAGAGGCGATGGCGTAACCACCTCCACCCCAGGAAATAAAGGTCGTTTCCTGGGGGCCCGGCCTGCGGTGGGGCAGCCGGCGCTTGCGCGCCGGCGGGCTCCAATAACCTACACAGGTTCCATAACGTAAACAGGCTCCGCGATTGCGGAGCCTGTTTTTATTTCGGCTTGTGTAATGGTGAGACGGCGTATACTGTGCCGTGGAATTCCTGAAAATCACTGCCGTCTGCATTTTGGCCGCCATTATCTATGGAATCCTTCACGATCAAGTAACGGCGCGAATCTGCGTTGAGTACTTCGCTGTGTTCCATCCTCCCGTCTTTGCCACGCGATCGCCGACTTTGCTTGCAATCGGATGGGGAATCATTGCAACCTGGTGGGCAGGCGCCATCATAGGACTTCTTATCGGAAGCGCAGCGCAGTTTGGCCAACTACCTCGGGTCTCGATCGGCGAACTGATGCCTCTGATCTCCCGACTTATTTTATTCATGGCGGTCAGTGCGCTGATATTCGGTGTCCTGGGCTACTACAAAGGCGTTATGCCAGCACAGATTCAGGACATGCTCCCAGTGAAGCTACATCGGCGATTTCTGGCGGATTGGTGGGCGCATAGCGCTTCCTATGCAAGCGGATTTCTTGGCGGACTCACGGTTT
>JASIJW010000083.1:0-13623 GCA_030050035.1 Acidobacteriaceae bacterium
ATTCCCGGCACCGAGCGAATTCCGTTGGCCGCATATCGCAGGATCGAGCGATATGCAATGGCCGGAGGCCACGTGATTGCGGTTGGCCGCTTGCCTTCGCTCGCGCCGGGCTTGCTCGAGCAGGGCAACTCGCCGGCGGTTGCGGCGACATCTGCGCGGCTGTTCCGCAATGCCGGACATCTGGGCGTCGCGGTGGAATCGATAAGCGAATTGGCCGGAGCGCTGCATCGCGCCCTGCCTCCTGACATTGAAACTACAGGACAGATGGACGGCGTCGGCTTTATTCACCGCAAACTGGCGGACGCCGACATATATTTTGTGGCGAACACGAGCAATCTACCGGTTGACGGGACGATCTCGTTCCGTCCGGACCGCTGCGACGGCAACCCCACCAAAACACAACCGGTGCGCGGATGGGTGGAAGCGTGGGACCCGGATACCGGCAACATCATCGAGGCCCGGCAAGCAGAGTGTATGAAAACGCGGATGCAGCTTGTGCTCGCTCCGTATGAATCGCGAATTTTTGTGCTGAAGGATCACGCACCCCAAGATACGGCGACCTTTGCGCCACCGGCTGCACCCGCGCACGAGAAGGAGATCGAGAACCTCGACAGCGGCTGGAGCATCCGTTTCGATAAGGAGCCGACGGCTGCGAAGCTGACCAATCTCATCTCGTGGACGGAAATTCCCGGCCGGCAGCACTTCTCCGGCGAGGCCGAGTACACGCGGAGTTTCACTATTCCCGAAGCAACCAAGGCGATGTCGCGGATGGTGCTCGACTTTGGCAAAGGTCTTCCGATTGCGAACGACCGTCCGCCCGATGCAAGTGGCATGCACGCGCTGCTCGAGCCGCCGATCCGGGAGGCGGCGATCGTTTATGTGAACGGCAAACGCGCGGGATCTCTTTGGCATCCGCCGTATCGAATTGATATCACTGCGCTCGTGCATCGCGGCGAAAACCGGATTGAGGTGCGGGTATTCAACACGGCCATCAATCTGCTCGCCGGCCAGCCGCCGCGGGATTACTCGGCCCTGTACGCGAAATACGGCGAGCGCTTTGAGCCGCAGGATATGGAAAATCTGCGGCCGGTGGCGTCGGGGATGCTGGGGCCGGTCAAGTTGATTGAAGCAACGACAGTGCAATAGATGAAGGCGTCAAACTAAATGCACCAGACTTGGCTCAAAATGCCAGCATCAATCTCTTAGAGTGAGAGCATCGTGATCATCAACTTTGCCCGGCGCGCGCACGATCATAACTGGGAGCTTGATCCCATCACGCGATCGCTGCTGGACACGGATTTTTACAAGCTGCTGATGCTTCAGTTCATCTGGAAGCATTTTCCGGCAACGCATGCGACCTTTACGCTGATCAACCGCAGCCCATCGGTGAAGCTGGCCGAGACGCTCTCCATTCAGCAACTGCGCGAACAGCTTGAAGCGACGCGCCGGCTGCGCTTCGGCAAATCGGAGCTGATCTGGCTGGCCGGCAATACGTTCTTCGGCAAGCGCGGCATCTTCGATTCGGCGTTTCTTGAATGGCTGGCGAATGGCTTTCGGCTTTCCGACTACGAGCTTTCCGTGCGCGACGGGCAAATCTCGCTCAGCTTTCACGGGCTGTGGCGCGAGACGACGATGTGGGAGATTTACGCGCTCTCGCAGATTGCCGAGCTGAGAACGCGCGCCAGTTTGAAGCGGCTGGGCGAACTTGAGCTCGATATTTTGTACGCGCGGGCGAAGTCGCGGCTGTGGGAGAAGATCGAGCGCCTGCGCGGCGTGCCTGATTTGAGCGTGAGCGATTTTGGCACGCGCCGCAGGCACAGCTTTCTGTGGCACGAGTACGTGATCAATGCCATGCGCGACACGCTTGGCGCGAGCTTTACAGGCACATCGAACTCATACCTGGCTTACAAGCACGATCTTGAAGCGATCGGCACCAACGGCCACGAACTTCCGATGGCCATGGCGGCGCTGGCCGACAGCGACGAAGAACTGCGGACGGCGCAGTACAGGCTGTTGGAGCTGTGGCAGCAAAGCTACCAGGGTGAGCTGCTGATCCTGCTACCCGACACCTTCGGCACTACGCAGTTCCTGCGCGACGCGCCGGAGTGGGTTGCTTCGTGGACAGGATTGCGCATCGACAGCAAGGACGCGTATGTGGCAGGCGACGAGTACATTGCCTGGTTATTGCAGCACGGGCGCGATCCCCGGCACAGGCGGCTGATCTCCTCTGATGCTTTGGACGTGGAGCAGATTCTCGGGCTGCACGCTTACTTCTCCGGCAGGCTGCGCAGCGGGGCGACGCCGGACGATTTTCGCTCGGCCGAGGATTTTCTCGACACGAACCGCTGGCTGCCCGAGCGTCGCATCCGCTTCAGCGCTGGGTGGGGCACGCTGCTGACCAACGACTTTCGCAATTGCAACCCGCAGGGCGATGACAGCTTCAACCCGCTTGGGCTGGTGTGCAAGCTCAGCGAGGTGGACGGCCGACCGGCCGTCAAGCTTTCGGACAACCCCTTGAAGGCGCTCGGCGAGCCCGTAGAAACAGACCGCTATCGGCGTATTTTCGGCACGGCGGGCGTGACGGATGTTCCCGTCTTTATCTAGATCCAGTCCAGCTCTCGAGCTTGAGAAGCTGCGTTCTTTCGATCTACGAAACGAACAGCTTACACGATTGAGTTGGAGCTAGGCAGAGTTCACCAGATTTCCACTGCGTTTAACACTTTTAATGCTGCTGTAAATCGCCATTCACATTTCCTGCTTAGAGTGAAGCCGTTTATCCCGTTTCTGAAAGATTTTTTCTCGGAGGCAGAAGTGAATCGTAAGAGTAAGGTTTGGCGGCCATGGGCCGTCGCAGTATTCGTGTGTCTGCTGATTGGCAGCGCGGGCCTGAGCCGCTTGCACGCACAGGGCAATGGCGGCACTATCCAAGGAACCGTGGCCGACCAGAGCGGTCACGCGATTCAGGGTGCGAACGTCGCCGCCATTATCGAGTCGCGCGAGGCGCGCAAAGTGCTCTCCGGCGCTGACGGCAAGTTCACTCTCACCGGCATTCCGGCCGGCATCTACACGGTTGAAATCTCGGCGCCCGGATTCACCACCATCCAGCGCAACGTCGTGATCTCTGATGGCGCGATAGAAAACGTCCCGGTGACGATGTCCATTGCCTCGGTCTCTGAGGAGGTCACCGTCGAAGCCGAAGCCAACACTTCGATCGCTGCGGAGCGCGCGCCAGTGAAGTCTTTGCTTGACACCGGCTCGGCCCGCACGGAAATCAGCAGCAACTACGTCTCTGAGTACACCACGCCAGTGACCGATTTTGCGGATATCATCCAGGCCGCGCCGGGCACCGTGAGCTATACCACTAACGGTATCGGCAACGGCCAGGCCAAGATATTCTTCCGCGGCTTCGTCGACGACGACTACACCATGACTTGGGACGGTGTGCCCTTCAACGACTCGAACGATCCCAGCCACCACTCGTGGGCTTACGTTCCGTCTGCGGCCATCGGCTACGTAGACTTCGATCGCAGCCCTGGCACCGCTTCAGATATCGGCCCGTCGAACTTCGGCGGCTCCATTCACTTCTTCTCGCCCAGGCTGGACGACGACCGCTGGGTGAAGGGCGAAGTGACCTACGGCTCCTGGAACACCGAACAGTACCTCGGTGAAATCAACGCAGGCAGCTTTCTGCACAACAAGGGGCACTTCTGGCTCGAAGGCGACTACCAAACCTCCGACGGCTACCAGACCAACTCGCCCAAGCAGAACGTCGCTGCCACGGCCAAGTTTACCTACAAGTTCAGCGACCGCACCGACCTCGCGGTAATCGGCACCAACATCATTGTCGATGCATTCCAGAACAACGACCCATCCCGCCGCCAGCTTCTCCATTACGGCGACAGATACCTCTACGATGCGACCGAGTTCAATTCTGCTTACGCGTCGACCTCCCCGTATTATTACGATCCGCAGTTCTGGCGCTTCTCGGTTTACCACGTGCCGACCTTCTTCGACATCATCTCGTTCAATCACGACTTCGGCAAGGGCTGGAGGCTCGATACCAAGACCTACACCTATGGTTATTCCAACCACCAGCATTACCAGAACAACACCGCCCAGGATCTTGTGACCGACTCGGTGCTGACGCAGCCGGTCTTAGACGTTGTCGGCGGCGATGACCAGCCCACCACGTCCCCCTACTATCAGAAGAAGCCGACCGGCGTCGACAAGCTGAACCAGTATGGCCGCGGCGGCGAGATTGCGACCCTCAGCTATGCCAATCATTACGGCGTCTTCCGTACCGGCTCCTGGTTCGAGAAAACCGACACACTCCGCTATCAGATCTACACCGATCCCATCACCTGGGTTGATTCGCAGTACATTTCGAACATCAAGTTCCACGAATACTTCCTCACCTACGCCGTTCAACCTTTTGCCGAGTTCCAACTGGTTTCCATCCCCGATGTGACCATCACCGCCGGTGTGAAGGATGCCTTTTATCGCATGAACCTGACCCAGTGGGCGGATGGCAAGACGGTCGGTCCCCTGACCTGCAACCAGCCTGGTGTCGTCTACACCACCTCGACTTGCACTGCCACCACCCAGCACGCCCAGGATTACAACTCCATCCTCCCCTCGCTAGAGGCCAACTACCGCGTTACCAGCAACGCGTCTCTCTACATCCAGTACGGCAAAGGCAGCATCGCTCCGTTCAGCAACATCTTCGATACCACCGGTGCGCAGACTGAGGTTACGCCACCGCCGACCATCGCCTCTACCTATCAGGGTGGTACGGTGGTCAAACTGAACCGGGTCGCCTTCGACGCGGATGTCTATCACATACACTTCACGAACACATACTCCAGCAACACTGACGTCCAAGGGAACGCACAAACTAATCCGGACTACGGCTTCACTTTCTTCTACGCCAACCCTAACTCCGACACCAACGGATTTGAAGCCGAGGGCAACTACGCTGTAACCAACGCTCTGAGCTTCAACGGGAACGCCACCATCGGCACTGCCAAGTACGAGGCTTCCGCCGGGTCGCCCGCTGTGGTTGATCCGAACTCAGGCACCGTCATAATCCCTGCCGTTGCTCCTACCCCTACGGCGTGGGTGGCCTCTGCTCCGCACGATACCGAGTCGATGGGCATGACCTATCAGCAGAGGGGACTCGACTTCGGCATCTTTGGCAAGCGCATCGGCTCCCGCTGGGACGACATCGGCAACTATCACCAGGTTGTTCCCTATGATCCGTTCTGGATGAGCAACCTCTTCCTGAACTACAACGTCCGCGGCCACTCGATCTTCGACGGCTCGAAGATCAAGCTCAGCATCAACAACATCTTTGATGACCACAGCATCGTTCTCATCAGCCCCGCGAACGACGGCACCACGCTAAGTTCGCCCTACACAACCAACACTGCCCTCGAGGTCACGCAGGACAAACAGCTCTACACCCCGAGCTGGAACGACTCCATCGAGAAGCAGGCTGGCCGCGCGATCATGATCACCTTCCAGCTCGGCCTGACGCGCGAGAGCCGCTAAAACCATTCCGCCACGTTCCTGCGGCGCAAAACGTAAGGCCTCCCGGCGAACCCTCGCCGGAAGGCCTTTTTCTTCTCAAGTGGGAGTAGTCTGATCTTCAGATGGCCTATTCGACTGCTCTCTTTCCAACTAAGCTCCGGCAGGAGCTCAACGCGCGCAATCGCGCTTACGCGCGCAGATGGTCGCACGTGGAGAGCTACGGCAGCGCGCCGGTGGTCGTCTACGAGCCCGAAGGTCAACGGCACGGCAACTTTTTCGACGCCGCGTACTGTGCGATCTGTGCACAGCCGGAGTGGATGCGGCGGTTCGATAAGATTCACGCGCAGGCGGCGCGCTCGCTGCCGAAGCCCGTTCTCGAACCGCGGAGGCGCTGGCGCGAGCTCGATTCCTCGATGAGTTCCGACGCTCTGCTGATGAATGTCTTTTGCACGCCGGACGTGGTGGCTTCAGGCGCGGTGCGGAATGCGCTGGGCGTGGAGGCGGATGCGCAATTGGAGTTTGGATGGAAGGCGCGGGTGCCGCTGCGCAATGGAAGAGTGGACCGGACCGAGGTTGATATGCGCTGGGGCTCGCTGCTGGCCGAAGCCAAACTCACCGAAAGCGATTTTCAATCGCGCGAGGCGCGCATCGTGGAATCGTACAGGGATTTTGACGAAGTTTTCGACCGCGATATACTGCCGCGCACAGAGATCGCGGTCGCGCGACCGCGCAGGGCCAGTGAATTTCCCGAAAATCTTTCGCAGGAGTTCGAGAGCGAACAGGGCGATCCGGAGCGGATTGCAATTATTGACCCGCTGGTCCGGCCGACGGGCGAGCCGGGTTACGCGAGCTATCAATTGATTCGCAATGTGCTTGCAGCGCACGCGGCTGAATCGAACTTCTGCGTCATTCACGATGAGCGCAGGCCTGATCTGCGCGAGGCGTGGTTCCAGGTGATGGCCGCAGTGAAGAGCGCCGAGTTGCGCGTGCGGATGAAGGTGCTTACATGGCAGGAGTTGGCGGCGCTGGCGCCGGAGGAGTTGCAAGAGTTTCTGAATCTGAAGTACGGGATTGTGGCGCCTGGAAGAACGGCTTCGCCCATCGAGACGCTGGATGATTGCGACGATTAAAGGTATCCCGCGTAAATACCGATACGCACGGCGCTACAGGCCGAGGATTTTTCTGTTGCGAGCCTCGTTCGCGCTGCCTCCTGCAAAATCGTCAAAGGCGCGGTCGGTGACGCGGATGATGTGCTCGCGGATGAACCTCGCTCCCTCAATCGCTCCCTGCTCCGGGTGTTTGATGCAGCACTCCCATTCGAGCACCGCCCAACCGGGGTAGTCGTACTGCGCCATCTTGCTGAATATCTGCGTGAAATCGATTTGACCATCGCCGAGCGAGCGAAAGCGGCCGGGACGATCCAGCCACGGTTGATAGCCGCCGTAGACACCGGAGCGCGCGTCGAGGCGGAACTCAGCATCCTTGACATGGAAAGCGCGAACTCGATCATGATAGGTGTCGAGGAAGCCGAGATAATCCATCTGCTGCAGGACCATGTGGCTCGGATCATAGAGAATGTTGGCGCGCGGATGATCGCTGACGGCCGCGAGAAAGCGCTCGAAGGTGACGCCGTCATGCAGGTCTTCACCGGGGTGCAGCTCAAAGCACACGTCGACGCCAGCCTCGTCGAAGGCATTGAGGATGGGCAGCCAACGGCGGGCGAGTTCTGCGAATGCTTCCTCGATGAGTCCCGCAGGTCGCTGCGGCCAAGGATACAAAAACGGCCAGGCGAGCGCGCCGGAGAAAGTTGCATGCGCTTTGAGGCCGAGATTGCGGCTGGCCTTTGCAGCGAAGCAAAGCTGCTCCGCAGCCCAGGTTGCGCGGGCCTGCGGATTGCCTGCAACATGCTCGGGTGCGAGGCCGTCGAGCAGCGTGTCGTAGGCGGAGTGGCTGGCGACAAGCTGGCCCTGCAGGTGCGTTGAAAGCTCTGTGATCGCCAAGCCAGCTTTGGCCGCGATGCCACGGATTTCGTCGCAGTAGCTCTGGCTCTCTGCAGCGCGCGCGAGATCAAACAGGCGCGCATCCCACGTTGGAATCTGAATGCCGACGAAGCCGAGCGAACCTGCCCAGTTGGTGAGGCCTTCGAGCGTGTTGAAGGGCGGTTGATCGCCGGCGAACTGGGCAAGAAAGATGCCGGGCCCCTGAATGGTTTTCATTTTGCACTCCAAGATGCAGCGATTGAAGGCTGTGGGTGACGTATTCGCCGCCCTCGTTCGTGTTCTCGATCAGAGACTAGAAATCGATCCAGAATTAAAAATCTAACCAGGCCGATTGGCGATGGCTTTCGATTGCGCGCTCGATGAAGCGCATGCCGCGCACACCGGCCTGGATGCCGGGCAGAGTTGGCGGCAAAGGGTTCGCGCTTCCCTGCTTCCACGCGATGAGCGCATCGGCAAACTCGCGATATAGAACCGCGAAAGCTTCGAGATACCCCTCAGGATGGCCGGAGGGGACGCGCGCGACGGCGCGCGCATCGGCGCTGAGGTAAGCAGCCGCGGCATGGTGAATTTCCTCGGGACCGTCCTGCCACTTTACGATCAGACGATTCGGGTCCTGCTGGAGCCACTCGAGCGAGCCGCGTTCTCCAAAGATGCGCAGGCGCACCTGGTTGAGCTCTCCTGCGGCCACTTGAGAGCATGCCAGCGTGCCGGCCGAGCCGTTCGACATGCGCAGAAAAGCATTGCAGTCGTCGTCGAGTCTGCGACCGGGCACAACGCTACGCAGCGTGGCGTTGAGGGCGGTAACCTGAAGGCCACTGATGTACTCGAGCAGATGGAAGGCATGCGTGCCGATGTCGCCGATGGCCCCGCCCGGTCCGCTGCGCGCTGGATCGGCGCGCCATGCAGCCTGCTTGTGGCCGGTGGTTTCAAGCGGACCGCTGAGCCAGCCCTGGAAATATTCGACGGCCATTTTGCGGATGGCGCCGAATTTGCCTACTGCGCACATGGTGCGCGCTTCGCGGACCATGGCATAGCCGGCGTAGGTGTGCGTGAGGCCATAGGGAAGGCCGGATTTGACTACAAGCTGCGCGAGCTCGAGCGCTTCATCATAGGTAGCTGTTGCGGGCTTGTCGCTCATCACCGGGATGCCCGCCTGAAGCGCAGCTTTGGCGATGGGCAAGTGTAGATGGTTAGGCGTGGCGATGACGACAAAATCGATGCCGTCGGCGCGCAGGCTCTCGGCCTCGAACATCTGCCGGTAATCGGCGTAGGCGCGCCCAGGCTCGATGCCAAAGCGGATGCCAGCCTCGCGCGAACGCTCCGGCGACTGCGAAAACGCGCCGGCCATGAGCTGGATTTTTCCGTCGAGTTCGGCGGCGATGCGATGCACTGGCCCGATGAACGCACCCGGGCCGCCGCCGACCATGCCCATGCGCAACTTGAGTGCCTCCGGCATTCGTTCTCCCAATCGGGTTCGCGCACTTAGCACGAACTGGCCTGTCCTGAAACTCGAGCAATGTACTGCTGGACAGTGTACAGGCACATCTCCAGACCGAGGTCCAGAATTCTGTTTTGCGGCCGCGCTGGTTGCCCATCAGTTGCGACATGGCCCAGCTATAGCCACACTGGAATCCATCGCTGTAGCCATTCTGTGCAGGATACAGAACACGGGATGCCGGAATTCATCGCCGTTGGTGGGATCGGACCGGCGGGGCCGGGATAACTGCGGAACTCGCCGCTTGACGGCGGTCCCATCAGGTGAGAGCCTAGAACTGTAATCAATTAGCGGAATAAGGGACCATTATGCGAGACACCGCACCCCAAGGCACCTACAAAGTGCAAGCTCTGGACCGCGCGTTTGCCGTTCTCGATCTGCTTGGCGAGAGCGAAACACCGCTGGGTCTGGCCCAGGTCGCGTCTTCCCTGCAACTGCATAAGAGCACAGCCCACCGGTTCCTGATGGTTCTCGAGCGCCATCGCATGGTGGAGCGCACCTCGAACGGCAAGTTCCGCTTGGGGCTGCGGCTGTATGATTTCGGCAATCGCGCCATTGAGCAGTACGATCTGCGCGATCGTGCGCAACCTCATCTGCGCCGCCTGGTGGCTGAGACTGAGGAAACTGCGCACTTGTGCATTCTCGAAGCGGCTCGCATGATTTATATCGACAAGATCGAGCCAGCGCGCTCGGTCCGCATGATTACCCGGATCGGCGCGAGCAACCCGGTGCACGCCACCTCGGTTGGCAAGGCGATTCTCGCCTTTTTACCGGAAGACCGCGCCAGCGACGTGATCCGCCGCATCCGCTTCGAGCGACTTACACATCGCACCATCGTGACACCCGAGGCACTGCGCACAGAACTCGAGAAGACTCGCCGCCGTGGCTACGCCGTTGACGATGAGGAACTCGAGGAGGGCCTGCGCTGCATTGCGGTTCCGGTGCTCGATGCGCAGCGACAACCGGTGGCCGCAGTCAGCATTTCAGGCCCGTCGTTTCGCGTGACCGCGCAGAAACTGCCTTCGATTGCCAACCACCTGCTGCAGTGCGTGCGCGGCATTTCGATGGATATGGGCTACGTCTCCAGCCGCGCTAATCGCGCAGCGCTTTCGGCATAGCTGTTTCCACAACTCGGGGCCGCAGAGACGGCGGCCTTTCTGATACACTCAACCTTGTTGCAGCTGCATTCAAAGTGCAGCATTTGGGGACGTAGCTCAGTTTGGTTAGAGCGCTGCCCTGTCACGGCAGAGGTCGCGGGTTCGAGCCCCGTCGTCCCCGCCATAGAAACCAAAGCGTCTAGTTGGCTATGGCAAATGACACTCAGGAAAACAGAAAGAGCACAACGATCGTACTGCGCGTTTCGCTTTGGTGAGAAAACAAAGATTTTAAAGAAGGAAAAGGCTCCCCGTGTGGGAGCTTTTTTCGTGTGCGGATGGACCAGCCTTAACTGGCCTTCTCGATCGGCGGCACTAGGAAAATGCCAGCCATGTTATCGAGGCGCGATTCGCGTCCATTCCCCGTTAGCAGAAATTCGCCCTGAGATGGGGGCGCTGTCTGCGCCTTTGAACTGGCTTCTTCACGCCATCTAGTCAGACAAAGCACTTGACAGAAACCTTCTCCTGATATATCACTTAGTTGCAAGATAAACCGTAGTCCACGCGGATTTTGATCCTGCTACTTCTAAATGTTTGAATCCGGCTGGCGCTTGTTAGGTTTGCAAGGGAGAAAGTTCCGAGCCACTCATGAACTGAATCAGGACAAAATGAGAATGAAATCACTATCGATTGATTTTGCATCGGGCCATATCTTTGGCGAAGCTGTTCAACGCGCGGAGAAACGGCTGTTCGAATTAGCCAACGTTTTCGAGGATGAAGAAGCCAGAGCCCGGATGGATCAAGATCAAATTGTCTACACAGTGGAACTCTTTTTGGCCGTGCCCGAGGGCACAGAGGGCGGGCTCTTTTGGGGCAGCACCACGATTCAACCTGGTCGGGTAGGGAATGAATACTTTATGACCAAGGGGCATTTTCATGCGATTCGCAATCGAGCCGAATACTACGCAACGACCAGTGGCGTGGGAGCACTGCTCCTGATGGAGCCACTGGGCGAGACCCGCGCAGAGCCAATGCGTCCAGGGTCGCTGCATTACATCCCTGCTGATACTGCTCATCGGGTTGCCAACACAGGAAATGAGCCGCTGACATTTCTCGCCTGTTGGCCCAGCGATGCGGGACACGATTATAAAACCATTGAACGCGACGGCTTTCAGGCTCGCATGGTGGAAATAGACGCCAAGCCTCAGCTAGTACAAAGGAAATCTTAGTGATCACGTTGGCTGTTGATCTTGGTGGATCGCATGCCAGCTGCGCCGTGCTGGTGGATGGGGTCATTCGGTCCTCCAAGGTGATTTCCGCAGTAACCGAGCGCGTGCCTGGATTTGAGAGCTTCCTGAAAGAAATTACGCGATGCCTTCGCTCAATCTGCTACACGCTGGGCGTGGAAACCACGAGTGCGGATGGCCTGGTTTTTGGGTTTCCCGGCGTAGTGAGTCCGGATGGATCAACGGTTACTGAGACAAATGAGAAGTTCGATGAAGCCCGCCAATTTGACTTTGCAAGTTGGGCCCGAAAGCAATTGGGAGTCCGCTGCATCCTCGAAAACGATGCGCGACTGGCATTGATGGGAGAACACTACCGGGGCGCAGCCGCTGGTTTCGAGGATGCCGCTCTCATAACACTGGGCACAGGGATTGGTACGGCCGTGATAATCGACGGAAAGATCTTTCGTGGTGGCTCGGGGCGTACAGGATGCCTTGGTGGACATATACCGGTCGTGCTTGGCGGCAGAAGATGCACTTGTGGCAATGTGGGCTGCGCAGAGTCCGAGAGCTCAACATGGGCTCTTCAAGCAATTGCAAAAACAATTCCAGGGTACCTCCAGAGCCCGCTCTCTACGCATGAAACACTCGACTTCTCGACGGTATTCGCTTATGCCGATGAAGGCGATACGGTGGCATCTTCTCTACTCGGCCGCTGTTTCCAGGTATGGTCGGCGCTGGCAGTTGCAGTGTTTCATGCATATTCTCCCGCCGTCTTGCTGTTCGGTGGTGGTGTCATGGCCCGTGGGAACGACATTCTTCCGGTTATACGACAACATGTGACCGACCACGCCTGGGGAGCGAACGGCTCGGCTGTGCGCGCGGCCGCTTTGGGCAGCGATGCCGCACTCTATGGCGCCGTCCCACGACTCCTGGAGGCCCGAGCTTGAGTTGGTCATTATACGGTAGCTTCCGATTTCCACCTTCCACGCGCAAGTTTTGCGACACTTTGATCAATTTATTTGCGTTGTATTTAAACCTGCACGGCCGTCCTATTCGCACTGCGGGCGTACCGTGCCACGATCATGCGGTTGCGAGGAGCACTCATGCAATTTAATCCGGGGATTGATGTTGCCCTCGATCCAGTTCAACTAGGGTTTATCTATGGGGCTGGCGTTGCCGGCCCGATACCAGAGTATCGGCGGCTCGATGCAATTCGCGCCAGCCTCAAGGATTCCATGTGTTCTGGCCCAGATCCTGTGTATGCGATTGCCATGGACGTAGCACGCGAAGTAGATCTACCCGAGCTCAAATCACGCATGTTGTTGTTCGGCGTAGTTGCCTATGCAAGCGGACAGCTGGGCGATGAGCCCGTTCGCAGTCAAGGGCATGTGCATGCCGTCGCGCCACACAGCGGTTGGTCGCCGCCGGAGTGGTTCGAGATATGGGAGGGTACGGCAATCGTCTACGCGCAGGAGAGCGCCAGCAATGAACCGGGCGCCTGCATCGCTGTAACCGCACGCCCTGGCGATCAGGTTGTCGTTCCGCCAGGTTGGGCTCACTGCGTCATTAATGCGGATCCACACCGCCGCATGGTTTTTGGAGCACTCTGCGACCGACAGTACGGCTTTACCTACGATGGGGTGCGTCAACATCACGGACTCGCATGGTTCCCGTTGCTACGCAAGGACGACACAATTTTCTGGGAGCGAAATCCGTACTACAACGCAAGCCCTCTAACGGAGCGTTGCGCCCGCCACTACCCCGAGCTTGGCTGCTTGCCCGGCATGCCGATGTATCAGCAATTTATAGCTGATCCGGATTCAGTGCAGTGGGTTTCAGAACCGCATAAGTTTCAGCAGCTTTGGACATCGTTTCAACCGTGAGCCAATAAGCGATACCAACTGGAACAGAGGAATTTGCTATGGCTACCCCGGCCAGTTTTATGCGATCCGCAAACCCGTCACATCCAGCACTCGATCAGGAAGCGGCGTTGCGCGTCCGCCATGCGTTGCCCTTCGCCAGGGGAGCAAAGCGGTCCAACACCTGCTGGAGTCCATACTGCACATGACCCCGCATTGCCACATCCGCCTTGATCGGATCTCCCGAGCATAGCGCCGTGGCAAGCGTGGCGTGAAAATTAGCCGGCGAAATGGTGCGGTGCGTTGTCGTATCGTAAAGCCAGTTGAAGACCAGCACCTGTTCCTTTTCAATGGCCTTGCTGAGCCCGACGCACCGCGCGATCTCCGCAATGCGCATGTGAAATTGCATGTGATAGGTGT
>JASIJW010000670.1:0-6445 GCA_030050035.1 Acidobacteriaceae bacterium
AGGCACGCGCCCCAGCGCCTTAAGAATGCGCTGGTACTCGTCCGCAGTGATGCCGTGCTGGGCAAGCAACTGCGGATTGACGTCGACTGGCGTAGGGACGGCTGCGGAAGGGACACTCATCGCGGCTAATTCCATTGTCGCATGAGCAACGCCGGAATTCGACGGAGAGGCCCGTGGATAAACCGGCCGTTTTCGAGCCTGTAAAAACACCATCAGGCGCGGCCTGACGCTATTGTCGAGAACGGCGTAGAAGGCCGCTGATGTTTCCAGTGCAATGGTGGCGACGAAGCGCACGTTGCTTCACTGAGCGGGAACTGGCAGAGGCCGGCCAGGGCACAACTCGACTCTCGCGGCGTCGCATCGAAGCATGCACGGCTTGAAACCTCGAATGCTTCGTCGAGGAGTACCACATGAACAACAAAGCTGCTCTGGTAACCGGGGCGTCAAGCGGAATTGGCTACTCGCTGGCACAGGAGCTGGCCTGCCGCGGCTATCAGTTGATCGTCTGCTCGGCCGGAGAACGGCTGGAGAGCGCTGCGGAGGATTTTCGCGGCTATGGCGTGGATGTTCTGGAGTTGCAGGCGGACCTTGCGACGCGTAGCGGCGTTGACGATCTGTGGGACTGGATCCAATCTTCGGGCCGCAAGCTCGACGTGGCTTGCCTGAATGCCGGCATTGGCGTAGGCGGCCTGTTCAAGGATACCGACCTGGAATCCGAACTGAATATGGTGGAGCTGAACTGCGCTGGGACTGTGCGCCTGGCCAAGTATATTGTTCGCGATATGGTTGAAGGCGGATCAGGAAAGATTCTTTTCACATCCTCGATTGCCGGCGAAATAGTGGCGCCGCGCGAAGCCGTCTACGCGGCCACCAAGGCATTCGTGCTGTCATTTGCGCGCAGCCTGCGGTATGAACTGGAAGGCAGTGGCGTTACGGTGACAACGCTGCAGCCGGGGCCTACCGATACGGACTTCTTCCATCGGGCGGGGATGGACGACACCAAGCTTGGGCAGGAAGGCAAATCCGAAAGCAAGGCGGAGGAGGTGGCGCGCGAAGGCATCGATGCGCTGATGGCCGGCAAAGACCACGTGTACTCCGCATCGATGAGGACCAAGCTCGAGGGCATGCTGGCCAATGTAATTCCGGGAAGGGCGAAGGCTGCGATGCACGAAAAACTGGCCAAGCCCATCGACGAACAAAAAACCAGCCCGCAACGCAAAGCGAGCTAGCACTGCGCTGGCTGCGGAGGCGCATGCAAAAGCCCTTCAGCTTTGCTCGATCTTTGTGCCGAAGGGCTTTTTGAATTGGGAGCGGGAGGTCTCTTGCGTTGCGTTCATGCTGCCTTTTCCGTGTCGTTGAAACCGAAGGCCTGTTCGGCTGCGGCATCGAGCGCGAATCCGCGAGTTGCTCTCCATTCGAGGTGCCAGAGTTGCTTGTAGGTTTCGTATCCGCGCAGCATGTCGATCACGGCGATGCCTTCCTGCGCTGCGCGCTCAATGGCGAGGGCCAGCAGCAGCGTTGCGGGCCGGACTTCCCTGTGGCCGGTGGAAAAGGCCGTGAGGTAGAAGTACTCAGTGCGCATCGGCCGCCAGTGCGGGTCGGCCAGCGCATACAGCACTCCGACGATCTCGCCTTCAATCCGTAGCGAGCACAGCCGCAGCATGCCGGCCTGTTCCAGCCTGGGGATGGCCTCGCGGTGCCAGGCCAGCACGCGCTCATCGTCCAGCACGCCGGGCTCGCCGCGCTCAAGCCAACGCTCAGTGTGCAGCCGGCGCAGCGCGCCAAAGTCCTCGGCCCAGTTGGCGGCGTCGGCCACCTGCAGCTCCATGTTGCCCATCCGCTGGGCGCGGTTCCGGTAATACATGGCATTGCGCCGAACCCTCTGCGGCAGTTCCGCCATGCACACGGCTCGCATGCGCGAGCAGCTTTCGCCTTCGAATTGCCGCACTCTGCCCTCGTTCATCTGCCGCACGGCGTGGAACAGCCGCGAGTGCGCGGGCAACTGCGACGCGTAGAAGACATCCCATCCCGGCTCGTGCAGCAGCAGCTCGACCGCTTCGCGAATATGCGCCGCCGCGCAGGAAGGCGCAAAGATGCCGTCGAGGTAGTCCGACGAAGAAATACCGAGCTGCAGCAGTTGACGCTCGCCGGTATACGGTTCGCGAAAGAGATAGAAGGGCAGAAAGCCGATCCACGCTCCATCGCGCGAAATTGCGACGGCGCGCAGGTCGGGCTGGCCGAAGTGGAGCCACCAGGGCACAAGCCACTCCGGGCTTTGGAATGGCGTGGCCTGCGGGTCGTCGCGCCAAAGGGCACTCCAGCGCGGAATTGCTTCGAGCAGCTCCTCCGTGGAGCGCAAAAAATGGAATGTTACGCCGCTAGGCATAGAGAACCTCCGGCGGCCGGCGCTTGGCAGCAACTGCGTCATCGAGCGCGCTGTCGAGCCGGCTCAGTATTTGTTCGGCGCCTTCCGCCGCGTCCACGCTGACAGGCGCGAAAGGAAAGGCCGTGCAGAGAACCGTCAGCATGCGGTTCTCATTTCTTCCTCCGAGCGCGCGTTCCGCCTCCGATGCGAGGTCGCAGAATGATTGCGAACTCATGCCCCATGGGCGGCTGTCATAAAAAACTGCGCCGTTGTGGGGCGGAAGGCGGAATTCGTACTCGGGAGCGATGCGGAATCGTTCCTCCGTCAGTTGGAAACAGCTCAGCGTTTCCCGTTGCGTTTGAAAGCATTCGATCAGAGCCCGCTTGCATTTCTGTTCTTCGGGCGAGAGCGCGATTGCGACCTCCTTCGTTTTCTGCCGCTCAGGCGCATTGCGCCCGGCAGGCAGAAATGTTCCCGTCTCCATTCCGACGTCGATTCCGGCCGGATCGGCGTGATAGAAGGGAGCTTCGATGATCAGCGGTGGTGTGATCAGGGGAACTTGATCTTTGCAGCCGCGCAGCATGGCCACAGCGTGATGCACGGCGAAGGCGCAGGCGTCGTGGTCGGGATGGCCGCCCTCGTATGGGTGTGTGAAGACCACCTCCGATCGGTGCGCCTGCAGGATCTCCGCGATGCGGCGCGAAATCCGCGTAAGCTCCAGGCTCGCATCGCGGTCGGCAATCTCCAGCCGCTCTCGGCTTATATTGGGAATGCCCGCAGTTTCGAGCATTTGCTGGAGCTCCTGCCAGCGCGCCTGGCGGTAATCGGAGAGCGAGTGAAAGCCGTGGGCGCGGCCGGCGTTTCGCGGCGCGCCGTCGGTCACGTGCACCATGTGCGCACCCGCAAAGCGCGCCAATCGCGCGCCCAGCGCGATTGTTTCGTCATCGGGATGCGCGAAGATCAGCGCCGCTCGCGGCAGGGGCCGTGGATCGTTCTGCGCCGCTGTGGCTTGCGCAAATATTTCTAAAGCGGAAGGTTCCATCCGTGCGCCCGCTCCTCTCACCGTGAGATGCGGGCCGGGCTGCGCAAGTTAACACGCGGGTTGTCGCTAAAGTCTTCTACACCGGGCCGGTTCGCCGACCGACGGCGCATCGGACCAATACCCGACGCCGCCAACCTTGCATCGGCCGCAGCATCCAATATTGTTAACGGGAAGAGAAAATCTTCCCAGAAAGAGAGAGTTGCCAATGCCTTTCAAGAGAATCGGAAACGAGACTTGAGAATGCAGAGGAAACTCATACAACCAATGTGACAACGGGAGAGTGAGGGAAACTCGAGCGGAGCTCGGGCATTCTGCCTGGCCCGCACACTGATTGTGGTCTGGCCTCCGAACCAGATCTCTGATAACTCGGAAAAGCAAAAGGGCGAGACTCGAAAGAGTTTCGCCCTTTTGCTGTGTTGGGCTGATTCCGGCGCGCGCAACCGGCCCGTTTGCGTTTATGGAATAGAATGGAAATGTTCAGCGCCGGGATGGCGGAACTGGCAGACGCAGCGGACTCAAAATCCGCCGACCCTTGCGGTCATGGGGGTTCGACCCCCCCTCCCGGCACCATGGCTAAGTGATTTCTCCCCAGTAATTTCCACTACATCCTGAGTTTCCTCACCGTCTCTATCAGCGCCGGCGATGTGGTCAGTGTGTCCTGAGTTGTGTCCCATTCCGTCAAGAGCCACTTGAAGGACTTGGGCGCGCGCTTGAGCGATTTGAAGCGCAGCACTTTCAAGATCGCGCTCACTCACAATGTTGTAGCCTTCAAAGACCGAGCGGGTCTTATGGCCTGAAATCGTCATTGCTACGCGCTCAGCTTTGCTAGGCCTGAGTAGATCAGGTTGGTTGCAGATGTGTGCCAATCGTTCTGCCTTTAGAATGGCGCGCTTTCACCGTGGCGACGCAATGCAAAGTTGGATTTCGCGCAATATTATTCCTGGGTTGATCGTTGAATCCAGGCAGAGGTTTACCGCTGCTTCAAGCAGTAAGCGGGCAGAATAGCAATGTGGTTAGGGGATCGTGAAATTTGCCAGTTTACTGGCTGTGCATCAATGAAACCGTTCGCCATCCAAGCCGCCGATGCTGCATTTTTTCTTGCTGCTCTCTCCCTCACGCGCGCATAGTGGCCCGATGCCGCGTCCTGAAATAGAGAAGTGCCAGTAAGTCTTTTTTAAATGAATCGCATATTAATCATCCAGTATGACCGCGAAGAATTCGTTGCAACACTCTCGCTTTATGTGGAAATTCTAGGGGAAAGTGTCACTTTGGGGAGATCGGAAATTTCGCAATACGAGGTCGATGCTCGCAAATGATCGATTTCGTGATGCGGGAATTGCATCTTTTGCGTCATTGGATCCTGCGGCAATGATGGCGACCGCCTAGCAGCACTCGTTTCCATGCCTATCCGGCTGGCGAATTTTGAAGAAAAAAATACCTAGTAATTATTTCCCTCATAAAAGTAATAGGCGCGGGTAGCATCCAGAACGCGCTTAATAAAGCCTCTTGGCCGAAAGAACTTACGCTGCGCACTACTGCCCGGAAACTACCCCGGAAAATGGTCATCCGGGTGCTAAGGAGAAAGGGTCTCGTCTTCGATTTCTAGCCACTTGAAAAAAATTTGATGCTTGGTCCTTAGGCTTTCGGATATTCACTTCGCCTACAAGCCAGATCGGATTTTTGACTGAAAGGGAAGTGTGTAGGTCCGGATGACCACGTTGCTCTTCCTGCCTTTTTTCGCCGTAATATCCATCACCGCCTATTGGTAACGTTTCTAGGGCTCACTAGACGTTACTAAGGTAAGGTGCTGCTGGCGTTGCGACTGCCTGGTCGAAAAGGAACACGCATCCGTTAGATGAAGCATTTACAACGAACAACACGCCGCACAGTACTAACGTGCCTTAGTAACCTGCTCTCCCCCGTGCTAGGCTGCGCTCAGCTAATGCAAAAGGAACAACAGGTAACTTCAGTAACTGCCACGAAGGTGGGTATGGTCCCGCCTTCGGAGATTTGGATTCGGCAAATCGCTTCCGGGTCAGATCCTTTTCCTGACCGGCAAACTTGCGTCAACCGAGCGGGCAACCGCGAAGACCAACGCAAGTCAACCGCGGCTCATGTTACTTCGTCGATCTACCGCTCCTGCAAGTTTGCGTTGCTGCCCCTGCTGACCGGATGTCTCTTGATGTGCATCTCCGCCTGCGGAAATGCAACCATCGGAAACGGTGGAACGAGTATCGGGCCCAGCACTGACGGAAGTGGATCCACCGATTCTGAGGTGGTTTCGACTAATTCGATAGCCTTTGGGACCGTTTTGGTTGGACAGACAGCGTCTGCGACCGTGTCGGTAACCAACAATGGCTCCTCGCCTTTGCCGCTCTCAATCGGGCAGATCACCGGCCAATATTTCTCTGTGGCAGAACAGAACAGCGGAACAGTCACAATTGGCGGCGGGGACAGCTACAACCTCAATCTGCAGTTCGCACCTTTGGCCGCGGGCGCACAGACGGGGTCTCTCACACTGACACTAGGCAGCGAATCGGCAACGATTGCGTTGAGCGGAACCGGGCAAGTTGCGGCGGGAGTGCTGAGCGGGCTTAGCTGCTCGAGCGGATCGATCACGGGAGCGGGGACGGATGCGTGCACGGTGACGCTGAACGCGGCGGCCGGTAGTGGCGGCCAGGTGGTGAGCCTGTCGAGCAGCGTAACTGCAGTGACGGTGCCGTCCTCGGTGACAGTCGCGGCAGGAGCCACCACGGCCAGCTTCACGGCCACAGTATCGGCGGTGAGCACGGCCGAGACGGCGACGCTGACCGCCTCATCGGGCGGCGGAACCCAGACCTACACGATTAGCCTGGGGGCGACAGCGCAGCCGGCACTGAGCAGGCTTAGCTGCTCGAGCGGATCGATCACGGGAGCGGGGACGGACGCGTGCACGGTGACGTTGAACGCGGCGGCCGGTAGTGGCGGCCAGGTGGTGAGCCTGTCGAGCAGCGTAACTGCAGTGACGGTGCCGTCCTCGGTGACAGTCGCGGCAGGAG
>JASIJW010000671.1:0-3510 GCA_030050035.1 Acidobacteriaceae bacterium
GCGAATGCCGGTTCGCGGATCGGGCGTAAACAATGCGCCAATCGGCATCTTGTTCTGGTTGGATACTTCTGTGTAGCTGCTGCCCTCGATGTCTTCGCCGCCGTCAACAAGTTGGGAGCTCTTGTTTCCAACGTAGGCAACCTCGAGCTGCGAGTTCCAGGGAAGCTTCTGATCGATGGTGAAGTTATAGGAATAGGTCATCGGCTGGCCGTAGTCGGTCGGGTCGAGGCCGGTCTGACTGCCCTGGAATGTGCCAGTGTTCGGCAGCGCGCTGCAAGGCGGGTTTACCCCTGTGGTCGGATTCGGGCACGATGTATAAGCCAGCTTGCCGATGTTTTGCAGTTGGACGTCGGTACTGCCGGGCAGGCCATAACCTAATACATCGTCCGCGGTTCCCTGCGCCTCTCCGTTGGCAACCGTGTTGACCTGAGTCACGTAGCGATACACGCCCCATCCGCCGCGAACAACGGTGTCGCCCTTTCCGAAGACATCATAGGACAAGCCGAAACGCGCATCGGGATAAACAAAGCGGTTCGGTTGGCCACTTAGCGGTACGCCTGCATCGATGGCGTGCCAGTAGAATCCGGGAGCGTACTTGCCCTGCTCGTAATCCGTCAGCACGCGGTCCGGATAGAACACCGCCAGTCCAACCTTGTCGCGGTCGTACCAGTGGCCCACGTGTTCCATGCGAATGCCCAGTTCCAGGGTCAGGCGTTTCGATGTCCGGTACGTATCGTCGACAAATACTGCCGTGTTCTGCTCGGCTACATCGCCGATGGGTGCAGAGTTGTTCTCGCTGTAGCTTGACGCAACGCCGTTGACGAACTGGGCAGTTGCATTGAACTGCGAGCCAATTTTTGTACCGGTCGCGGAATCGGGATTCTGAGCCGCGCCGAAACCCAGGTTTCCATCCAGGTAGTAGCTGAACGAGCTCTGCCAGTTGTCCGTGGTCTGCGTGAATGCACCCAGCTTCATCGTGTGCCGTCCGAAGACCCTGGTGAGCGTATCACCGAACTGCGGAGCTTCCTTCTTCACGCCATACATTCCTGGGGGGTTCTCGAAGATCGAAGCCTGCGAGAAGTCAGGGAAGGTATAGTTGCCAGCGCTGGAGTACGCCGGAATGTTCAGAGACGGAGTTGTAAACACCTTGCCGTAGGTGTAGCCAAGCGTGGTCTTGTACGCCGCTGAGGGGCTGGGGGTTACAAACGGATAGCTACCGTATGCCCACGCGAACATAAAGTCGTTGGTGGTTGAGGCGTTGAAGTTGTGGACGATGTGGGCGGCAATGACTTTGCCGTGATTGGATTCCGACTCGCCGCCGCCTGGAAACGGAATAGCATTGCCCGGGGTCCAGTAGAGGTGCGCGCCGTTGCCGTTGGCCAACCCCTCGCTGAATGCCTGCTCGAAGCTACCGTAGATGTGGGTGTTGTCGCCCAACTGGTAGTCGAGACGGAAACGATAAATCCATCCGTTGTCGATATTCACGACCGGCTCGTAGTAGTTGCAACCGCTGCAAGTGGCCAACGGTGCGGTATTCGCTTTGGGCCAGATCTTGGCCAGCGCTGCCGCGCCCGGATCTAGGAATCCGCTGGGGAACTTCTGACCGTAGTCGTAGGTAACGCCGCCTGTGGTGACCGGCCCTCCAGTGCCAGTCGGACCTACCGTTACGGCTGGCAGTGTCTGTGTGGTACCTCCGTTGGCGAGGATAGTTCCTGCCAGATCGTTGCACCACGAGCCGGCCCCCTGGGCTGACACCGGCTTGCCCGCGATGAATCCATTCGGGCACAGAGCCTGGTTGTCGGCGTTATCCATACTGAAGTCGCCCGCCATCATCTCGGGGGTTGGAATAAACGACGTCAGGACGTTGGAGTTGCCCTGGTTCTGCAGCCAGCGCTCGTAACCGCCCCAGAACATCAGGTGCTTGTGCGTGCCCGGAACCGGGCCGCCGACGCTGCCGCCTGGATAGTAATAGGCTGCCGGTCCTAGCGGAGTAATTGGAGTTTTATCCTTCTCCGCCCAGCCGTTCGCGTTCAATACGTTGTTTCGAGCGTTGAAATAGGCATCGCCGTGATAGTTGGCGCTACCCGATTTGCTGATGGTGCTGACGACGACTGGCCCGAAAGGCTGGTCGGCGCTCATGTTCGAGGACTGTACGCTGACCTCCGACGTCATGTCAGGGATGACGATAACGAGCGACGAGGCCATATCGCCAATGTCAATGGTCTCGGCTCCGTCCACCAGGATCGACGTGCCGCCGCGGAAGATGGAGCCGTTGGTATAAAGGCCGGAGCCGATTGACGCCTCATCGACGGTGATGTTGAGGTCGCTGAACGTTGGGGAAGTGTTGGTGAGGCCAGTTGACTGGGTTACCGTACCGGGCAACACCTTCAGCAATTCAGAGGTGTCCTGGCCTTCAAGTGCAAGGTTGTCAATGTCCTTCGAGCTGAGAACGTCGACGTGCTGGCCATTCTCAACGGGGATCATCTCGGCACTGGCGGACACCGTAACCGTCTGGGTTTCCGCCCCGACTGCCAGCGCGAAGGCTGGGATGGTGCGCACATCACCGGCGTTCAAGACGATTTCCGTGACTACGCTGCTTTCAAAGCCTTTTGCCGACGCCTTGATGTCGTAGGTGCCGGGCACCAGGGATGGGAACGCATACAAGCCGGCTCCGTTGGTCTCCTCCTCGCGACTTTCCTTGGTCGCGTCGTTGGTGAGCGTGACCCTCGCGTTCGGAATCACGCCGCCGGATTGGTCTTGGACTGTGCCGGAGAGCGTCGCCGTGGTCTGGGCGCGAACGGCCCCAGGGAGAAGAAAAAGTGAAAACAGGGCAATGAGAGCGACGGTCCAACCGACCGTCCACTGCCCGGAGCGCCGCTTTTGATCTGGTTCATCGGGTTTAAGGCAGAATTTCAAGCTCGCAGGCGCATTTGCCCGCATACAGCAACCGCTATGCCACATGGTGCCTCCTCAAACGACCCCCGCGCTGCAGCGGATTTGTCCGCGCCGGGAATAGGCAGATCCTGCTGAGCGCCGGGGAAATTGAAACGCGGGCCGAATCTTGCAGGAAAAAAAGATGGCCTGTCAACACTTTTTCTCTTGAGAAAAGCGATTTATCGTGCAATCATCCTGTTGACGGGACATGTCCTGTGACGGTCCGATCGAATTAATTCCCGCCGCATTCCCCGCACGCCCCTTTGCCCGTAGTTATTTCGCGATTCGCATTTGCTTTTCTCCGGGTAGCCGGTGCCTTGGAATCTGTAATGATGGAGGGAGGTCATGAGACCGCCTGTGACGGTCATTTCCGACGGCACAGGTTCCCGAAATTTTCATATTCCAAGGCTTGCTGCCTCCATCGTTCGATGGAGACAGCGCTCAAACGCTGGCCTGAGAAAAGGGCTGTACGAGACAATGAACCGCGGAGAAGGACTCCGTCGGGAAAGGATCTGAGATGGCTGCTCAGAAAATCGGTGAGGCGGCAGCCGTGCTGCACTCACCCCACACACACAT
>JASIJW010000084.1:0-2959 GCA_030050035.1 Acidobacteriaceae bacterium
AGTTCCACTTTAGGGGCTGCTCGATAGTGAAATTCGCCTCTTCCACGGCGGAGGGCGCGAAGTCGGGGGCAAGGCTTTCGGCTTGGATACCGGGCAGAATCCCGTTGCCAGCGGAGGAGTTAACTGCATTGGCAGTGTTCACGCCCATGACTGGCGTGCCGCCCCCTGCCAGGGTTGTTGTGTAGGAATAGTTTGAGGATGCGTTCTGCACGGAACGCAACTGATAATTGGAAATACTGTCCGGCGCATAGGCGGCGTTGTCATAGCTTTCCGAGTAGCTGGCGTCAAAGGGGTTGACCTTCCACAACTGTTCGTAGTCCTCGAACATCGGAGCAGGGAAGATGTATTTTCCCAGGCCGCCGCGCACCACGGTTCCCCATTTGCCGAAGGGCTGCCAAGCGACTCCGATGCGCGGTAGCCAGATGAAGTTGTAGTTTTTCGTCAGCATGGGGGGTAAGTTGGCCTCAGCCGGAGTTTCAAATGTCATGCCGACGGCCTTATCGTTGTTAATGATGGCCTGGGTAGTCAAGCCTTCCGCAATCAGTTGCGAAGTTGGAACGGTGGTGACGAAGGCGCCATGGACGCCCGTCGCGGGATTGTAGGCTTTGAAGTCGAAGCCCATCATCGCCCCTTGCCCCACCCATGTAGCCGGATGCGCCTCATAGCGAACCCCGAGGTTGAGCATAAGGTTTCGCGCGATATGATAGTTGTCCTGCAGGTAGCCGTCTATATCCATCTCGCGAATGTGCAAGTAGGGGGGTTCCAGGTGTACTGTATAGCCAGAGGCGCTGCCGATGAACTCGTCGGCGTTAATTTGACCCGAGTTCGCGTAAGCGGTGGGACTTGTAGCAGGGCTGGATGGATTTTCGAGGCCCGTGCCCAGACCGCTGAAACTGATCTGATCCCGCGTTTCGGGATCGGGCATTCCGAACTCTTCCAAACGATAGCGGCCCCCGAATAGCAACTCGTGCTTGCCAACGGTTTTGGTCAGGTTCTCACTGAAACTGGGGATCTTTTGGGTCATGCCATACCCCCACTGCTGCCCCCCTACCACACCAACAATATTCGCGACGTTCGGAAGTCCTCCCTCTCCAAAGTTATTCGGTAACCCCATATCGGACTCATAATCCGTACCAGGTGATCCCACTGCAACGCTATCTCGGGCATACTGCTCCAGGGAGAGGACGGTTTCAGAGACAAACGCGGGCGAGAAGATGTGAGTGAACCCGAGCGCCGACATATACATCCTGGTCGAAAGGACTCCGTCGTTGGAAGCATCAGCCGGAATGGTGAAGCTCGGAGTGCTGACGGCCTGGTTATACCCATCCCCGGTTGTAGACGGGCCGAGAAGGCTGAGGTTTTGTTCCGTATAGCGCAGATAGGCCCGGTTTTTTTCACTGAAAACATGATCCAGACGGAAGGTAAACTGCGGTTCAAATTCAGGCTCTGGAATCGCCTGGACATAGTTAGTTGCCAACAGAGGGTTGTTGGCATTGGTGGGCATCGGCCACATTTGATTCAGGATTACGGCCGTGGGAGATTCGCGGCTGGGCGGAATATAGTTGTAGGTCGACCCCGTAGCGGGATCGCCCCCGAATGGCATGCGGCACCACGTGTCGGCGGGCGCGGCGGTGCCGGCGCTCGCGGGCTCGGGGCAACTAGTGGAACTCTGGGTGGTATTCGGATCGTAAAGCTCCTGCAGAACACCGGAGCTGTTGACCAGCCCGCTGAAGTCTCCCAACCGCATCGCTTGCGTAGGCACACTTTCGTTCGTGAGGACGCCCTGCGCTACTGATAACCGTTCGTAGGAGAAGAAGAAGAACGATTTGTCCTTCCCATGGTAAAGATGGGGAATCACGATGGGGCCGCCCACGCTACCGCCGAACTCGTTGCGGATCAACTCCGGCGCGACATAAGTGGGGAGATTCGATCGGGTGCGGGCGATGCCAAAGTCGCTGTTGCGGGACGTCTCGAACAACGAGCCGTGCAGTTGGTTGGTTCCCGATTTGGTGGTCAAGACAGCCGTTGTCGGACGTGCATACTCCGCCCCGGAGTCAGTGGTTTCCACCCGGACTTCCTGGACCGCGTCCGGATCCGCCACCGGATCAGGCAACTCGCCTGGACCCTCCGCGCCGTAATCCAAGTTGTCCGTAGTCACTCCGTCTATTTCAAGCTCCGTCTGCGTTTGCTGCTGGCCGTTTGAGCAGGCAAGTGATTTGACTGCCCCAGAGCAAGTCTCCAATCCTGGCGTGGCTTCTTCTATCAGGCCCATGATGCTGCGCCCGTTCATCGGCAACTCGTTGATCCTGGCGTTCTCCAGGGTTGCGCTCAGGGTTCCGCTGTTGGTGGTGACCAGCTGAACAGCGTTGGCATTAACCGTAACCTGCTGCGTTACGGAGCCCGCGGGCAGCGACGCATTGATCACCACGTTCTGGCCCACGAGCAGTTCCAGCGATTGCGAAAGGGCCTTCATGCCCGGCGCCGTAATCGTCACCACATAAGTGCCCGTGAACAGTTCCGGCACCTGGTAGAAGCCAATGCGATTGGACTTTGAATCGGTCACCACGCCCGTGGCCTGGTTGACAACGTGGATTGAGGCGCCCGGCACCACGGCGCCGGAAGAATCGGTCACCGTGCCCTGAATGGACCCTGCGCCGCTCTGCGCGCGCGCAATTGGGCCGCAGATAGCCAATCCCAGTAAGACGATAACTACCGTAAACAAATCTCTAAAACCGAGAGGCTTGCAGCCTCTGTCTGCCATGCGGCGGCTCCAAGCCTCGCCCAAACTTTGTCGCGTTCGAACATCAAAACCGATATGCTGTCGCATCGCTTCCCTCCCAAAGGCTGTCATTAGCCGTACCTCCTCCGTCACCGACGCCTGCGAAATTTACGGGCGTTTTCGTCAGATTCCAAGAGCGATTCACCAGCGTTTCATGCATTTCGTCATCAAACGCAATCT
>JASIJW010000672.1:0-5059 GCA_030050035.1 Acidobacteriaceae bacterium
GCGAAACTCGCTTCCGCGCCCTCGTCGACGCCACCTCTGACGTCATTTATCAAATGAACCCTGATTGGACCGTGATGCGTCATCTGGAGGGCCGGCAGTTCATTGCCGACACGCCATCGCCTGATCAAACCTGGCTGGATCGCTACATTCCTCCTGATGAACAGAACGTTGTCATGGCGGCCATTCAACACGCCATCCGCACCAAAGGCATCTTCGAGTTGGAGCACAAAGTGCTGCGCGCCGACGGCGCTGTCGGCTGGACGTTCTCGCGCGCCGTTCCATTGATGGATGAAAACGGAAACATTGTAGAGTGGTTTGGCGCAGCCACTGACATCACCACGCGCAAAGCTGCCGAAGCAGCGCTCTTGCGCAGCGAACGACTCGCTTCGCTTGGCCGTATGGCCGCCACCATCTCTCATGAGATCAATAATCCCCTCGAGGCGCTGACAAACCTGCTCTATCTCGCCACGCAAACCGCAGGTCTTCCCAAGACGGCTCGCGAGCACCTCGAAGAGGCCGACGCCGAGTTGCGCCGGGTAGCCCATATCACGCGCCAGGCTCTCGGCTTTTACCGCGAGTCCACCGCGCCCGAGCAGGTCAGCCTCAATGCGCTGCTCAACTCTGCGATCGATCTGTTGAAACGCAAAATCGCCTTCAAGCACGGCACGATTGAACGGCAGTACCAGGTCAGTCCGGAAATTACCGCCATTGGCGGAGAATTGCGCCAGGTTTTTTCCAACCTGCTGATCAACAGCGTCGATGCAATTGATCAGAAAGGAACCATTAAGGTGCGGATCTCGCACTGCTCAAACCGCACCGGCCGGCGCGCAGTGCGGGTCACCATCGCCGATAACGGCTGCGGCATCGCTCGGGAATCGCGCGAACGCATCTTCGAACCCCTTTTCACCACCAAAGGCAATGTCGGAACCGGCCTCGGCCTCTGGGTAGCCCGGCAGATCATTGAAAAGCACGGTGGGAAAATTCAAATGCGGTCCTGCCAGCGTGGACCTCGCCGGGGATCCACGTTTAGTGTCTTGCTGCCTGCTTAGACCACATCCATCACGTCATGCCTGCACCCCATCCTTCTCACGGTTTCATCGTGAAAAGGGTGGGAAACCACGCAGCCAAAAATCAGGCCGATTTTGCACAGATGCCCTGCCCCACTCCAAAGCGCGATACTGAACGCATGTCTTCGATGACCACGCAGGGACTTGAAATTCTTTATTCACGGGATCAGATTGCCGACCGCGTTACGGAGATGGGCGCCCAAATCAGCCGCGACCTGAACGGCGAAAAACTGGTGATGGTGGGCGTGCTCAAAGGCGCCGCGTTCTTCCTCGTTGATCTGTCACGCGCCATCCAGGCCGACGCCACCTTCGACTTTGTCGCCACCACGAGCTACGGCGTCGGCCAGCGGTCTTCCGGCGCCGTCAAGCTCATCAAGGACCTCGACCAGCCAATCGAAGGCAAGAACGTGCTGATCGTCGAAGACATCCTCGACACCGGCCTCACCCTCGCCTACCTGCGCAAGCTCTTTCTCCAGCAGAAGCCCAAAAGCCTGCGCATCGCCACGCTGCTCGACAAACCCTCCCGCCGCATTGAAAAAATCGACGCCGATTACGTAGGATTTTCCATTCCCAACCTCTTCGTCATTGGCTACGGCATGGATTACGGCGAGCGCTACCGTAACCTTCCCGATATCTGCATCCTTGCGCCCGGGCATCCTGAGTAGCCATTCCCAAATCGAGATACCACCGCGAAGCGGGCTCGAAATTCATACAACCGACAACCCGGTTTTGAGTCTAATCTCTTGGCCGTTGTCGAGCGCAGGTTCTATACTCGACACCCGGAGACCGGTGGGGCGTGTCTTCCCAAACGGCAAGGAGCAAAGGAATTTTGAGAGCCATTTCTCCAGTTCAGGAAACAGACCTCGAATTTGATCACGGCACGTTCGATTCTGCCGCATTTGCAAAGGCCGCATTGGCCCATTGGCAATCTCTCGCACGCGTTATTGACCATACGCTGCTCAAGCCCGACGCAACTCGCGAACAGATCGAGATTCTCTGCGATGAAGCCGCACGCTATCGCTTTGCCTGCGTCATCGTGAACCCTGTTTGGACGGCAGCGGCCGTCAGCGCGCTTGCCGGCACCGGCATTCCCGTGGGCGTCGTTATCGGCTTCCCGCTCGGCGCTTCGCTGGTCTCCACGCTCCGGCAGGAGGCTGCGTCCCTCATCCGGCTCGGCGCGCGCGAACTCGACATGGTCATTCCCATCGGCATGCTCAAAAGCGGCAACCATCAGGCCGTGCAGCGCACGCTCCACGCCGTCGTCAATGTTGCCCATCACCAGGGCACCACATTGAAAGCCATCCTTGAAACCGCGCTGCTCAACACTGAAGAACAATTGCGCGCCGCAGAAGTCGCCATCCAGGCCGGCGCGGATTTCATCCAAACCTCAACCGGTTTTTCCGCCGGCGGCGCAACCGCCGCTGACGTTGCTCTGATGCGCGGCGTCGCAGGCGGCCGCTGCGGCGTCAAAGCCCTGGGCGGCGTGCGCCGGCTCGCCACCGTCCGCGCCATGCTTGAAGCGGGCGCCAACCGCATCGGCGCATCGGCCTCGGTAGCCATCGTACGCGAGCTCGGCGCAGAGTAAGCTCTTGTAGCCCGGCCAAAGCGCCCGCTTAGCTGCTAACTCGCTGCGTGCGCGCAGCGCATGCTTTGTTTTTGAAGGGTACGGGCTGAAACCCGTACATCAAAACATCCTCCAAAACGAGGGGGGCTTTAGCCCCAGAAGGAGTGCGCGTTTAAACGGACGCACCACTTTTCTTGATACCCCTTCGCCGCTCCACCCCAAAACCACTCCGCTCGCCGCCGCACGCAAACGCCGATTCCCGTAAACTGGAAGCATCAAATTCTGTTCTGTATTTTTATGGCATCAAAAAACCCATCGACGCCATTGGAGATACCGCTGCTGACCGAATTCGAAGGTGATTACCGCCCGGCCAGCCCATCCGAACCTCCAGATGCCGCCAATGCCCTCATCGAGCCGGCGGACCTCGCCCTGCTGATGCGGATGACCGATGCGCTGAATACAACGCTCGACCTACAGACTCTCTTGAACCGGACGGCCGAGCTGGTGCGCGCCGTCATTCCCTATCGCATCTTCGCCATTCTGCTCCTCAACGACCGCACAAATGACCTGCGCATGCGCTTCCAGATCGGCCATATGCCTGAAGTCGCGCGCGCGCGCTTTCCAATGGGCAAGGGCATCGTGGGCCAGGTGGCGCAGACGCGGCAGCCACTGCTGCTCAATGACGTTTCCGCCGAACCCAACTACATCCCGGCCAACCCCGACGTGCGCTCTGAGCTGACCGTTCCGCTCATCGCCAAAAACCGCCTCATCGGCGTGCTCGATCTCGAGAGCGAGCAGACCGGCTTCTTTCGCCCCGACCACCTCCATCTGCTCACCATGGTCGCCTCGCGCATCGCCCAGGCAATCGAAAACGCGCGCCTCTACGCCCGTGTTTCCCGCCAGGCGCAGCAGCTTGAAGTGTTGAACGAAATCGCCACCGAGCTGGCCTCGATCCTCGAGCTCAAGCCGCTGCTCGAGCGCGTCGGCCAGCTTCTGCGCCGCCTCATCGACTATCAGATGTTCTCCATCATGCTGCTCGACGAGAAAGGCGAAACACTGGTCACCCGCTATGCCTGGCGCTTCGGCTACGCACACGCGCCCATGCGGCGCATCCCCGTCAACAACGGTCTCGTCGGCGCGGCAGTGCGCGAGTGGCGCACCCTCAACGTGCCCGACGTCCTCAAGGACTCGCGCTACCTGCCCATGAACCAGGAAACGCGCTCCGAACTGATCGTTCCGCTCTTCTACAAGAGCCGTGTCATCGGCGTCCTTGACCTCGAACACACCCGCGCCGGCTTCTTCAATGAAGAACACGAGCGCATGCTCACCACGCTGGCGGCGCAGATCGCCATCGCCATCGAGAATGCGCGCCTCTATCAGGCGGTGCGCAACCAGGAGCGCCAGCTAGAAAAAGACATGACCATGGCCCGCGAGGTGCAGTTGCGCCTCTTGCCGCCCGCTCCGCCCGTGCACGAGCACGCAGAGTTGGCGGTGCGCTTTCTGCCCGCGCGCACCATCGGCGGCGACCTATACGATTTCCTCGACTACGGCCCCGGCCGCACCGCCATCATGCTGGGCGACGTAAGCGGCAAGGCCGCGCCGGCTGCGCTTTTCGCCGCGCTGGTCAGCGGCATTATGCGCTCGGCCGCACAGCAGCAGCCCGGACCAGCGGAAATGCTCACGCTGCTCAACGACGCCTTGCAGGAGCGCAAGCTCGACTCCCAGTACGTCGTCATGCTCTATGCCGTCTGGAATGACGAGAACCGCACGCTCCAGGTTGCCAACTCCGGCGCCGCACAGCCCGTCATCTGCCGTGCCGGCGATTTGCTGCCCGTGCGCGCCGAAGGATTCCCGCTGGGCATGTTTCCTGAAGTCGCCTACGAGGAGTTCAACCTCGCCACGCAGCCCGGCGACGTGGTCGTCTTTATCTCCGACGGCATTCTCGACGCTGAAAACGCCAAGGGCGAAATGTACGGTCAGGAGCGTCTCTCTGCCTTGCTCGGCGCTCATCGCACCCACGCCGCACCCGAAATCGCCGACGCCATCCTTGCCGACGTCACCCGTTTCCAGGACGGCAAGGACCGCTTTGACGACGAAACCATCATCGTCCTCAGAGTCCGCTGAAGACTGACCTGTTACCGCAGGCTGAGCCTCAGCACCGCCAACCTGCCAACCCGCTACGAACGCGTCAGCTTACGCCAACCCGCTGCCGCTACTGAATTGTCAGCCCGATCTGTGCAGACACCGGTTGCATTCCCGCCGCGCTCGCCGTCACCGTCACTGTATATGCGCCTGCGCTCGTCGCCATCGTCGATGCGGCGCTCACACTGCCACCCGAGCCGCAAGCAGCAACCGCAAACGACCCGGCCAGCAGCACGAGCACCATCAAAATGCCGCTGCGTCTGCGTCCCGCAAACACCAGCACCAT
>JASIJW010000673.1:0-5172 GCA_030050035.1 Acidobacteriaceae bacterium
GAAGATGCGCTCGCCATCCTCACGCTTTCGAACGCAGATACCGCATGGCTGGCCGAAAAGGAAGATCGCATCAAGCTTGTCAGCTTCACCGGCTCGGCCAGAGTCGGTTGGGAACTGAAAGCGCATTCCGGCCGCAAGCGCGTACTGCTCGAGTTAGGCGGAAACGCCGCGCTCATTGTTCACGCCGACTGGCCTTCACTCGACGAAGCCGCTGCACGAACCACGAATGCTGCCTTTGGCCATGCCGGCCAGTCGTGCGTGAGCGTGCAACGGGTGTTCGTGGATCGCGCTGTTTTCCAGACCTTCCTGTGGAAAATTGTGGACTGCGCCGCGAAGCTGCCCGCAGGCTGTGCCACAGATGAAGACACTGAAGTTGGGCCGCTCATCTGCCAGAGCGATGCCGAGCGCGTGGAGGGGTGGATCAAGGAAGCGATCGATGGTGGCGCCAAGCTGGTCGCCGGCGGTGAGCGGAGCGGATCCGTGATCACGCCCACCATTCTTACCGGGACTAAATCAGGGATGAAAGTGCGCGATGAAGAGATCTTCGGACCCGTGCTTTTGATCGAGCCGTACGATGACTTTGAGCAGGCGCTGGCGGAAGTAAACCACTCAAAGTACGGCCTGCAGGCGGGGCTGCTGACCCGCGATTCCGGCCGAATCATGACCGCATACCGCGAGCTTGAAGTTGGCGCGCTCATCGTAGGCGATACGCCTAACTGGCGCGTGGACCCCATGCCCTACGGTGGCGTTAAAGACTCCGGCCTGGGCCGCGAAGGGCTGCGCTGGGCTATCGAAGAAATGACCGAGCCCCGCATGTTGGTAATGACGGGAGTCGGTCAGTAAGAGCGAAATCGTTCGTCGCCAACGCTCGGCAACGTGTGCCGAGTCATTCAGCGACTAACTGGAAGGCGCACGAATGCCGACCGCGCTGCATCGCTGCGCCGCGCGATCTAACTCACAAACTGTTTCCCGGGGTACTTACTACTTGGAGCTCTTGGCGCCTTTTGCCTTCTGCGCTGCCCAACGCTTGCGCTGCGCATCGGCAATCCGCTTGCGGGCCTCGGCGCTCAGTACGCGCTTGCGGCGGCGACCTGCGGGCTTGGACGGGGAGGTGTTCTTCACGTGCGCTGGAACCTTACCGGCGCTGCTCAGCAGCGCGCGTGCCTGCGTGAGCCGTGCGATCTCAGAATCTATTTGAGCTAGAATCGAGTCAATCGTCATATCGGAAGCATACAACATAAAGGCCTATCTTGCATATTAATAGTTCTCTAAGCGTCCGGCGGCGCAACTTATCCGGTAATACCCGCCCACTCCTCCTTAGTTCACACGGTTAGCTTCTCAACCGCGGGCAAAGCGCCGCGCGCCGCTCTCGAGCGCGACAAGCTAAAGCCGCATAACATGAGCCAGAGAAACCCCGGGAAACGAACCAGCGGAATCAGAAGCAGAGTAGAGCGGGTAAGGAGCGTAAACCAGCTTATCGCGCCGCAGATAGCCAGCAGAATGCCGAAGACAGCGATCCATCGGGAAGTATTTTGGCAAAGAGCGCCGACACGGAGATCCCGGCTATAAGCAATCCCATTGGGACAGAGAAGCCCGGGCTGCCAAAGGCAAACTGCAAGTAATAGAGCGCCTGGGTAAGGACGGGATTTTGCGCAATGGCTGCGCCGGCCATTGCCCATAGAACGCAGGCTGAGGCGATCATATTCCATGAAGTAGCAAAGCCGCCAAAGAGCGCGATCGAACTACCCGCCACGACCGCCGGCGCCATGCCGTGTATTTATCCGAAGCAGGAAGAGCGGCAATGCGGCAGATCGCTGAAGTTTCCTGCAAGCATCAGCGGAGTCTGCTGGCCGCGCTCAACGAGGAAGAGCAAAATCGGCTCGGTGAATTTCTTGAGCGTGTTGCCGACCAGCAAGGACTGACGCACGGCGTCCATCCCGGTTACCGGCGACTTGCCCGGCCACTTGCCGAACCGTGCGACGATCGGCCCCGCACGTAGAGAAAGTTGCGCTGATTTGTGCCGAAACAGCTAGGGCGGGAAGAGCTCATGCTCTCCCGCCCCGATACTTTCTGTTGGCCGGTTATCCCAGATACATTACGTGCACATAAGTGCCCAGCCGCTCGTTGTAGGCCAAGTACCATCCGGGGTGGTCGGGATCTTCATAAATAATGATGGGGTCTGAGTCCCACAGCCAGCCGTCGGTGTAAGCCACATCGAATGGCGCCACGTTCCAATACCAGCCATTGAACCAGAAGCGTCCTGGTCCTCCGCCGGCCAGATGCCACACATGCCCGGGCCCAAATCCGCCGGTAAAGTGGCCGTGCTCCCAAGGATGATCGAGATGATAGTGCGGATCGTTTCGGCCGGTGTCATGGCCTAC
Source organism: Acidobacteriaceae bacterium (assembly GCA_030050035.1). Taxonomy (GTDB): domain Bacteria; phylum Acidobacteriota; class Terriglobia; order Terriglobales; family Acidobacteriaceae; genus Telmatobacter. The sequence continues at coordinate 2,382 of JASIJW010000673.1, forward strand.
CCACACTTTGCCATCGACGTGCGGCGCGCTGGGATGTCCCGGATGATCCGCAAAGTTGTGCCCGTTCTCATAGTGTTGGGGAGTGCCATGATACGGCGCCGGGCCGCGAGCCGGCGGCGCGCCGTGCGGCGCCCCGTGTTGCTCTCCGTGTTGAGCAAAGACCGGTACTGCGAGCGTTGCTGCGGCAAGTGCTGCTGCCATCAATGCTGCCTGCGCAATACGCATCGTTCCCTCCTTTTGGGTTTCGCCTTTCCGGCTCCCGCAACGTCCGCCATCGATCGACTTCGCACTTATTAACGATCACTGGCGGCATCTCGCCGGACAGGTCATCTTACATCGCCACGATCAGACCCCGCGATAAGTATCGAGTTGCGCTGACGTGCGGGGTTGGCAGTTTTGAACGGCACGGCTTTTAGCCTGCAACATTGCGGGCTTCAGTCCGTAATCAAGCTCCCAGAAAAACGACTGAGTCTTTGAACTCTGAAGGTTGAAAAAATGCATTTTTTACTAAGTGTGAGAAACAATCGACTTAGCGAACCAATGCCTACAAGTGTATGAAAACAAAGACAATGATTTATAACTGTATGAAAACAGGTATTTTCCCAGTTGCAACAGAATGCTTTGCGATTCACGCTGAAAATTTCAAGCTATCAAAATCAACCTTAATTCGCGGCAAAGTTTGCGAAGAAAATTTCGAGGTTGGGTCAGATTGAATGGGGAAGGGTGTCTTGTGGCTTTCACAAGATAAGCTGGGCCTCAGCTATGAGAAATGTTACTGCTCGAGTCGCCAACCGCGCCGAACAAATAAATAAGAAAGGACGAGCCTCGGCCCGTCCTCTCGACCGCTGCACTTATCGGCAAAACTACGCGTGTACCTCGGCTGGCGTACGCCTCCACGCGTAGAGCGGGAACTGGTTGGCCAGCTCGGCCACTTCGCCGCGAATACGCTCAAGAGCCGCATCGTCGTTGCGCACCTCGAGCGCCTTGGTGATCCACTTGGCGATCTGCCGCATCTCCGGTTCCTTCATGCCGCGCGTGGTCAAGGCCGGCGTGCCAACGCGAATGCCCGAAGGCTTGAGCGGCGGGTTGGTATCCCAGGGAATCGAGTTCTTATTTACGGTGATGCCGGCCTTGCCCAGCGCCGCTTCTGCCTCGTTGCCGAGGATGCCTTTCTGGAAGACATCCACCAGCATCAGGTGATTATCTGTTCCACCCGATACCAGCCGGAAGCCTACAGCCTGCAATCCTTCTGCGAGCGCTTTGGCATTCGCGATGATCTGCGCCGCGTAAGCGCGGAACTCTGGCCGCAGCGCTTCGCCGAGCGCTACCGCCTTGGCGGCGACGATATGCACGAGCGGCCCGCCCTGCTCGCCGGGGAAGACAGACTTATCGACAGCCTGCGCGAGATCCTTGTTGCAGATGATCAGGCCGGCGCGCGGGCCGCGCAGCGTCTTATGAGTGGTAGTGGTGGTAATGTGCGTGTGCGGCACCGGCGATGGGTGCACGCCGCCCGCGACCAAACCGGCGACGTGCGCCATGTCGAAGAGATAAATTGCGCCGACCTTGTCGGCGATCTGGCGCATGCGGGCAAAGTCCCACAGCCGCGGATAGGCGCTGGCGCCGCCGATGATGAGCTTGGGCTTCTCCTGCAGAGCGACAGCTTCCATCTCGTCGTAATCGATGGTTTCGGTGTCTTTGCGGACGTGATAGAAGGTCGTCCGGTAAAGCTTGCCGCTGAAGCTGAGCCGGTGGCCGTGGGTCAGGTGGCCGCCGTGCGAAAGGTCGAGACCGAGGATGGTATCGCCGGGCTGCAGCACAGCCGCGTAGGCCGAAGCATTGGCCTGCGAGCCCGAGTGAGGCTGCACGTTGATGTGCTCGCCGCCAAAAAGCTGGCGCGACCGCTCGCGGGCAAGGTTTTCGACAATGTCGGCATACTCGCAGCCGCCGTAATAGCGCCTGCCCGGGTAGCCCTCAGCATATTTGTTGGTAAACACCGAGCCAGCCGCCTCGAGCACCGCCTCGGAGACGAAATTCTCGCTGGCGATCATCTCCAGCCCCTCGTGCTGGCGGAGAGTTTCGTGGTCAATGGCGGCGGCAACTTCAGGGTCAGCCTGCGCAAGCGGAAGCGACATGCGGTCGGTCATAGTTAAATTCTACGGCAAAAGGCGACGGGGGTTGCTGGATGAAGCTGGCAGGAAAAAGGTGGTGCGAGTACTGGAGTTGCGCAGACGACTTCGATGAGGCGAGACTTCGACCCGCCATAGAAACCGCAAGCTGCTGATAAGTTGCGCGCGCCGGCGAACGATTGTGCAGAAAAGTTATCGAGTTACCTGCGACATATGATCGACGCGGAAATATGATCGTTTCGCGCAACTCCGTTTTGCAGCAGGTGTCATGAGTGAGCGTGGGCCGGGAGTGAAAAGCCCGATGGCCCTGGAGGAAGATTCCATGACGCGGACAGTTCTTGCACTCGCGGCGGCCATCCTGATCACCTCGGGAGCGGCCTTTGCTCAACAGAGCCAGCCTCAAACTCAGCCCAACCAGCCGGACCCCTCGATCGCGCAGCGCAAAGATAATCAGCAGGACCGGATCGCCAACGGCATCGACAGCGGCCAACTGACAGCAGGCGAAACGAAGAATCTGGAATCGCGCGAAGCGAATGTGAACCGCGAGATCAAAGACGATCGTGCTGGTGACGATGGGCACCTGACCTCGCAGGAACGCGCGCACATCAACGCGCAGCAGAACGGGATCAGCAAGTCAATTTACAACGACAAGCATAACGGCAACG
>JASIJW010000674.1:0-2850 GCA_030050035.1 Acidobacteriaceae bacterium
GGAACCTTCGGGTTTCTGTGAGGTATTCCGGACCACCCGTGAACGTGACTGTATAGGAGCCAGGGGGGAGTTGTATCGACTCTCCGTCACTTCGGTAGACCTGGGGTTGAAAGTAGAAGTCGGGTGCCAGCCGTTTTGCCTGGCTGGGATAGATCCGTCCGAAGCTGTCCTGAAAGACAAAAGAAGCTGTTGTAGGCCGACCATCGCTGTCCTGGACATGAAGCGTAATCGTGCGTGCTGGGGCTATATTGAACAGAATCGAGGTTTCACTTTGTCCGTTTGCATCCGGGTATCTCCCTCCCACATCGAAGAGCAATTGCGCCATGCGCTGCCCGGCGTCGCGGCTGGTCACAATCAAGATTTCATACTGCAGGGGCAAGCCGGAAAGTCCAGCCTCCATTGGGGGTTGGGAGAACAACGAAATGTCGGCCCAGCGCTCGCGCACGTCGCTCAATGTCAAATGCTGCGCAGGTTCAGGGCTTCCGCTGGAAGGAACATACACGGCACCTGTATTCGGGCTCTTCACAGTGAGCGGAGCGGATACACCAGCCTGGTTAATCACTTGAACGAGAAAGGCTCGGTTGTCATCTTGAACAAGCGAAGGCTGCGCTTTGCCGTGCCTCACGCTGGGCTGACCCTCCGAGTTGATTGTGACGACTACAAGAACTTCCTTATCAAGAATCGCTTGAATTGAACGAATGGCCGACTCCGTGTCGGACATGGAGAGGGCGGCTTCTATCTTGTTGTGATCTATTTTACTTAGGGGCTGGCCAATCAGAGTGAGCGCAGCCTCCAACTGGCGTATTTCATCCGCGAAGGGCTGAAAAGACATTGCAGAATTACCGACGCCGGTTCTGAGCATCTGTGCCGGCGCGGTGAACGGCAACAAGAACAGAAATGCAAGAAATCGCATCCTATATTTCGCTTTGCGCGTCATGCCAGACGTACTCCTTGCCTATTCGAATGTGAACCCTGAAGGCTGGTAAAGATCTGGTGCGCCGACCGAGTGGGCTTGGGCCGAGGAAATGACCCACTGGGCGGCATCGCGCGGTGGTGTATCGTCAGGTCCGATCTTCGTTCTTCCGCGTCCTAGTGAAAGCACCGGTAGCGACGTGCCATCGGCATGAACCTTGCTGGCGGTTCTCAAGTGCCAGCGCACAGCTGCGATCAGCGGAGCGAGCAGCTGCGTCGATGCGCCAACCCAGCCGGCTAGAGTGGATCGTTCCAGCGCGACGCCTTCGCATGCGTAATCTCCGACTGGCGGTTCAACGGCGCCCTCAGCTGGTATCCCTGGCTGAGCGTGACTGACGCCATTCTGGAAGCGCACAGGCAGGGCCAAAGAAGCAACGGCGCACTGCCAGACGCATCTTCGAGCGACTGCGCGCCGAGCAGGGTACGAGCCGCCGGAACGGTACAGCACTGCTTTCAGAACATGTACTTCAAAGAAAGTTGGAAGAAGCGTGCATCCGGTGTGAAGTTCTGGAAAGTCCTCGTCGTGGTGATCTCCCCGCCGGACGTATTATCGGTCGTTACACTTGGGGAGCCGTAAGAGGGCGTGTTGAACAGGTTGAAGACGTCGCTGCGGAACTCGAGGCGCTCTTCGCGGAAGGTTGGGAAGTCCTTAAAGACCGACATATTGATGCGCTCGTATCCAGGGCCCTCTACGGTATCCATGTTACCTCCGACGTACTGGAGAACCTGGGCAAGATTGGTCACCTCCGAACCAGTTCCGCTTGTGGGAATGTCCGACCCGGGCAAGGGGTTGGCGAAAGCGCAAGGATTATACCAGTTCGTCCGCGTTCTGGTATGCGCTGCGCACGAGATGGCTGAATTCGACGGGTCAGGTTGTCCTCCGGCCGTGAAGGGATTGCGCACTTTGACGGCTCGCGCCGAGATGCCGCCCGCCGCTGTAATGTTAGGCGTCACTGTGAAGGGTTCGCCAGTTTGAGCTGCAAATGTAAGGCTAGTCGACCAGCCTCCGCCCAGGAGATTGACGATCCCGCCGCGGTTCATATGCGCCCGGCCTTCGCCAAAAGGCAGATCGTAAAAGCCGTTCATGGTAAAGCGCTGGCGAGTATCGAAGATCGAGTTGCTGTACTGGTCGCGGATCGGTACCAAGGCGGTGTCTGTGTAGGCCGTATTATTTTGTGAGAGTATGTCAACGGCGTCGTCGAGCGAGTGCGACCATGTGTAGGTGGCCAGGAAATCCAACCCGTGCGAGTAGCGCTTTTCGAGCTTGGTCTGAAGGGCGTTATAACTGGAGATGCCTGCGCCGGTTTGGTAGTCACAGGTTCCCAATTCGGGAAAAGCAAAGACCGCTGAGACCGCTCGGGAGGGATTGATCAGAGCCTCGGCGCCGTTTGTGTTGAGCACCACAAGCAGATGCCTGCCTACAGTTCCGACGTACCCCACGGTCAACGCCAGATTATTGCCGAAATCGCGCTCGACGGCAAAGTTCTCCTCCATCGAATAAGCTGTTTTCAGCGGAGTGCTTACTGTGTTGAGGAGGGGCTGCGAGACGAAATTCTGCAATCCTTCGGCAATGGCTGTGGAGAATCCGTTTTCCAAGGTCAAGCCGACGTTTTGACAGTTTCCATATCCTGCTTTGCAAGTCGGCGCGGTGAACGAGTCGGTAAACTGGAAAGGGTAATTTCTGCCCAGATTGTCCGCTGCGCCCACATTTTCAAGGCCACCGTAGAATAAGCCGAACCCTCCACGAATGACAGTACGCGGGTTCACGCTATAGGAGATTCCGAACCGGGGCGCGAAGTTCGCCTTTTGCGCTGCAACCAGGAATGGATTGTTCACGTATTCAAGCGTAATATTCTCCTGCGCCAACACATTGGTGAA
>JASIJW010000675.1:0-6294 GCA_030050035.1 Acidobacteriaceae bacterium
GGTGTGCCGCCGCAGTATCTTATGCCGATGTATCTCGACGCCGGCACCAATAACGAACAGTACCTTCACGATCCGTTGTACCTGGGTATGCGCAAGACGCGTCCGTCAGCGGAGGAACTCTATTCGTTTGTCGACGAATTTATGGAGGCCGTGCGGAAGTTGTTCCCGAAATGCTGCGTGCATTTTGAGGATTGGACCGGTGTGGACGCTGTTCACCTGCTCGAGCGTTACCGGAACAAGTATTGCGTCTATAACGATGATGTTCAGGGCACAGCGGGGATCGTGCTCGCGGGAATGATCAACGCTGCCAGAATCAAAGGTAAGAAGCTCAGCGACGAGAGATACCTGTTCCTTGGCGCTGGGTCAGCCGGCATCGGTCTCGCGGATCTCTTGTGTTCAGCGATGGTCCAGGAAGGACTCAAGCTCAAGGACGCGCAGGAACATGTATACATGTTCGATATTAACGGACTTCTCGAGACGACGCGCACTGATCTTATCGACTTTCAGAAACCCTACGCCCACAAGCACGCGCCCACAAGGGATTTTGTGAAGGCGATCGAGAGCATCAAACCGACGACTATCATCGGTGTAAGTACGATCGGCGGGGCTTTCACGCAAAAAGTAATCGAAGCAATGTCGCGGATCAATGAGCGCCCGGTCGTGCTTGCGCTTTCCAACCCCACCGATCACGCCGAGTGCACGCCCGAACAGGCTTACACATGGTCGAACGGCAAGGCAATCTATGCTGCTGGCGTATCGTTTGCGCCCGTCCACTTCAAGGGACAGACATTTTTGCCCGGGCAAGCGAACAATTTCTACGTTTTCCCAGCAATCGGAATGGCTGTATTCGCGACACAGGCCTCGCGGGTCACTGATGAGATGTTCATCGAGGCTGCACGTGCCGTAGCGGATCAGGTGCCCTCCGATTTGTTGAAGCAGGGGCTTCTGTATCCGCTGCAGTCGAACATTCTGGAAACCGAGATCCAGACGGCCGCGCGGATCGCGAAGCTGATCTTTGATTCTCGCCTTGCGCGCGTGAAACGGCCTGCTGACATGGTGGCGTTCATTCGTAGCCATGTATACAAGCCCGTCTATGGGAAAGAGCCCAAGCGTGCAGCCAGGGCAGCTTAAAGCAATTCTTCGCATGGGCATCGGCAAAACTCTCGCACATCATTCCAACAGGTGAGGATCATGGCACAACTGACGAGTTATCAATCCGACATCCGCCCACTGTTCACAGACCGGGATATCCGGGCGATGAGTAAGGCGTTCAACCTGGCGAGCTACGACGACGTGAAGTCGCACGCGGCCGCCATCTATGACCGCATCCGCGGCATCGGTGGCGCCGTGATGCCGCCTCCTCCTCCGCGCGGAGAAGGCCCGTGGCCTCAGGACCGCATTGAGCTTTTCGCTCGATGGATGGCGGATGGCTACCAGCCTTAGTAAGCTCAATTGATGCATTGTCGCCACTGCGCTCATTCAGGTTGCTTACTGCCCAAAGCCGGCTCGTGTCCCTAACGAGAAAAGCGCTTACCGCTGGGATTTTCCATTCGGCGGCAAGATCTCGTAAGGGCGCATCATCGCGTTGTCCTCGTGTTCGAGGACGTGGCAGTGCCATACATAACGGCCTGCATAGCCTTCAAAGGGAACGAGGATGCGCGTGACCATGCCCGGGTCTGCGCGCACGGTATCTTTCCAGCCGGATTCAAACAACTCTGGTGGTTGAGCCGGACCGGTGAATCGCAGCGTTCCCTTGGCCATGTAATCGAAGGTGTCGAAAGCGCGCCTGTCGAGGATGCGGAATCGCACCAGGTGCAGATGGATGGGGTGCGCGTCCTCGGTAAGGTTGACCAGTTCCCAGATTTCCGTGGTGTTCAGCACTGGCTTCTCGGTTACCGGCGCGCTCCATGGAGTGTTATTCAGCAGCATGCCCATGGATTGCTGAACCTTGTCCAGTCGCTCATTGAGAGTCAACCGCCGTGTGCGCACCGCGTCTGACTCGCGAAGCGGAATCTCAGTTTGGAGCACTGTCGGCACTTCGCTGGTTTCGGGCGCGCCATCTGTGGCGACGTGGAATTGCAGGATTGGGAATGAATCGCTTACCAGCTCAACGTTCGAGCCTGCGAAGAGAGAAAAATCGACCACGATATCGGCGCGTTCAGCCGGAGCCAGCGGAAGTCGGCGCACGGCGACCGGCGATGGCAGCAATCCCTGGTCGTTGGCGATCACCTGGAATGGAGCACGGTTCGATAGTTCAAGACGGTAAAACCGCCCGTTCGATCCATTCATCACGCGCAGGCGGTATTTTCGCGGCTCCACGTTGTGATACGGCAGCAGCTTTCCGTTAGCCAGGATGGCATTCCCGAAAACTTCCGGCACCCAGGGACGAAGTGGATCCGGAGAAACCGGGTAGAGCAGTTGTCCATCGCGCGTGAGCAGACGGTCACTGATCATCAGCGGGATTTCGTATTTGCCGGCAGGCAGTTTCAGCGCCCCCTCACGCGAGTCGCGCACGATAAAGAATCCTTGCAGCCCCGCGTAAATGTTCAGTCGATTAATCCCCATCGCGTGGTCGTGATAGAACAGCAGGCCTGCGCGCTGCGCCGAGGGATAAAAGCACCTCTGCTTCCCGCCGGGTGTCGTCCAGCTCTCCGGATATCCGTCACTCTCCGGCGGCGTTCTTCCGCCGTGCAGGTGCACGACGGCACGCACCTCGGGCACGCCTGGACCGGCACCGTCCAGCGTGTGATCGACGGGGAGAAAATGGCGCGCGGGCAACAGGTTCTGCCACTCCACAGCAACTGCCCGGCCGCTCTCTGTCTCGATTGTCGGGCCGGGAAAGCTGTTGCCGAAGCACCACATGCGCGTGGGTGGCAGATCGCGGTGAACCTTCGCGAATCTCTCGCGCATTGCGATCTTGTAAAAGTGAATCTGCTCTGAGGGATTCTCGGGATTCGGTCGGAAGCCCGTTGGCCGAGCTAGTTCAGGAAGCGGCAACGGATCGACAAAGGCAGGCAATAGAGATGGATCGAGTGCTGATTGCTGCGGTGCCGCCTCGATCGGCGCCTTCTCGATCGGCTCCTTGATGCGAGACCCGGCAATCGCCATGCCAGCATTGCGCAGAAATGTGCGCCGCGATGAGCGATGCAATAAACGAAAAGTGCCGGCCATGTGTTTCTATTGTCGCCCGCAGAGCAATTGAACGCGAAAAAATGCCCGGCTTCCCGGTCATTGAGGAAGCCGGGCGGAGTGGGGACTTTAGTGGACTGGGAAGCCGAATACCGGCTCGCCCGTCGATGGATCGAGAAGATACGGCGACCGCATATTCGTGTGGGTGAAGTCGAACATGCTGTTCACCGAGCCGGCGATAGCGTCGAACGATCCATCGCCAATGCGCTGTCCGCGCAGCCAGTTGTCCTCGATGAAGCGGATGATCGAGGTCTGATCGGTCATTGTGTGGTCCACGTAATTGGATTTCGCCCAGGGAGAGATGACCATGAGCGGAATGCGCGGGCCATAGCCGCAGCGGCCCTGTGCGTGAGGTGCGCCGCTCGGTCCCGGCAGCGCTGTGTCGGTTCCGTTGCCGCACTGGCCTTCGCCCGTAAGCATGTCATCGGCGGTGGTGGACTGGTTCACGATCTGCCCGAGCTGATGATCGTACCAGCCATCGGAGTCGTCGTAGTTGATGAAGACCGCAGTGGACTCCCATTCCGGCCTGGTCATCAGGAAATTGATAACCTTCACCACGAAGTCCTGCTCATCCAGAGGATCCGAATAACCGGCGTGCGCATCCTGATACCCGGGAGCCTTCAGGAAGCTCACCGCGGGCATGTTGCCTGCCTTCACCGCCGCAAAGAAGTCCTCGGTGTCGTACTGATGATGGACAGCGCCATCATCGTGCCCAATCGCCGTCACCGACGACGGCCGCACATGCTGCAGGTTCTCGGTTGAGTCGTAGTATTGGAACGGCTCGTGGTGGGGAATATAGTCGGTCTCGTTGACGCCGGTAACCGCGGAAGTGTGGGAACGCGAGCAGCCGGTCGTGCCATTCGCATTGGTCTTCGTCAGGTCGAAACCACCTTCGAACCAGCCCCAGGTGATGCCGGCCGCATTCAGAAGATCGCCGATGTTCTGGCCGCTCATGTGAATCTGTGCGCCGGTCGTCGTGGAGCAGGCATCGCCTACAGGATCGGCGTCGCTAGTATCCGTGAAGCCGCCATCGCCGTCGCTGACAACCTTGCTACCGGCATTGATCTGGTCGGAAACCCCGTTGGTCTGGCCGGAGATCAGGTTAATCGCCCCCGGCGTCGACGGCCCGAAGGTGGTTCCGTACGAGTTATCGTTGAGCGCAAAGTGCTGGGCGTAGTTCCACAGCGCCGTCACCGTATTGCCGTCGTAATATCCCATCACCAGCGAACTGCTAGTGTCCCCATTCGGCGGCGGACCCGGCGTGCCGGTGTACTTCGGAAACAGATCCATCAAGCCGGCGTGGAAGGCCTCCTGTTCCGGCGTGTAGTTGTGATCCTGATCGGCGGTAGCGGCCTGCGATCGGTCCAGGCGAAAGGGATTCGATGCCCCTGCTCCATTTGCCGGGTTCAAATTCGGATTGTCGTTCAATAGCGCGGCTGTGAATCCATTCACGCTGGGAGTTCCCGGAGCGGCAGTGAAACTGGGCTCGCCCGCAGGGTTGAGAGCGTTGGGATAAGTGCCCCAGTAGTGGTCGAAGGAGATGTTCTCGCCAAAGATCACGACAACGTGCTTGATCGGAGTTGCGGTTTGGTTAAAGCCGGGCTGCGCGGGAGCCACAGATGGAGCAGCCATCTGGCCGGCCACAAGCAGGGCAGAAAGCGAAACAGCGAAGTGCTTTTGCATGGGTGCACACCTCCATGCCGGGGGAGCATCTCTGCAAACTGCAGAATCCCGCGGTATAAGAGGACAGCAAGAGCTGACCCCGCAGATTCTGGCAGCTAATGAGATTGAAAAAACCCGGCTCCTACTGACTTACCGGATGAATGTGCACGCTTGTTTACACCTGTTTGAACATGGAAACAAAATCGGCCCGGCTCTATCCAGTCTTCCCGGTTTTGGACCGCAGGATGGCCGATAAGGACAATCGCATTTAGAATTTTTTCCTTGACATGCAAAATGACGGGGTTATAAGAAGAAAGGCTGCCGTTAACGTTCACGGCAGCCTTGGGGCTCGCTGAAAAAACGAGGTTTGGGCATGCGCTGGGGCAAAAAATCTGGTTTATCCATGTGGTTCGTTGTTCTTGCTGCGGTCGACGCGGCCTTTTGCCTGCCGCCTGTGCAAGCGCAGACCGTTAACGTTGACGTATCCATGTCCAACCAGACCCTGGAAGGCTGGGGAACGTCACTGGCCTGGTTTGCCAATGGCGTGGGCGGATGGACGAACACCACCAATCAAACCGCTCTCATGAATGCGCTGTTCAGTCCGGCCTCGGGGTTGGGGCTCAACTACCTCCGCTACAACATTGGCGGCGGCGACAATCCCAACTGCGGCCAATCCGGGTACTACGTGTGCATCAGCCCCGCCCGCCAGTTGGACCCAGGATACGAACCGACCCCCGGAACCTACGATTGGACGCAGGATGCGAATCAGCGCTGGGTCGCGCAGACCGCGCAGTCTCTCGGCGCCAATCTCTTCGAGGCCATTTCCTACTCTCCGCCCTACTGGATGACCAACAGCGGCACCAGCCAGGGCGGAGTGAATGGAGCCGAGAACCTGGCGAGAGGTTATTACGGTTCTGGCTCAGGTACGTTTGCCGACTATCTCACCACCGTCGCACAGCATTTTTCCAGTAACTGGGGCATTACCTTTCATCACCTCGAGCCGTTGAACGAGCCCGGGCAGACCTGGTGGGTTGCCGGAGATGGCAAGCAGGAGGGCTGCGGTTTCAGCGTAGCCGATCAACAGACCATGATCCAGGATGTCGCCGCGTCCCTGGCCGCAAAGGGTATCACCGCGACCAATGTTTCGGCTATGGACGAAAACGCGGAAGGCGTCTTGAACGCGTCCACTGGAACCGCTGCGTACGAGTTTCACAACTACAACAGCACAACGCTGGGCGATTTCACGGCCCTCAATACGCATGGATACAGCTCGGCCTACGGCAGCGTTGCCCTGGCAACCGACGCGCAGCACGCGGACAAGAGGGTGACGATGTCGGAGTGGGGGACAAGTAACGACACCTCGGGACAGAATCTCTCCACGCAGATTCTTCTCGACATATACCTGACCCGTGCCGTGGCGTGGTCGATCTGGAAGCCCGATTG
>JASIJW010000676.1:0-4987 GCA_030050035.1 Acidobacteriaceae bacterium
CGGTAATTCGTATCGCCGCCATACAGATGGTCCGTCAGCCCGCGATCCCAGCCCGAATTCTGTTCAAGATCGGTATCGAGCAGATAAATCGGCACCACGTGGCCAAAACGGCCTTCCAGGTCATAGCGCCAGCAGCGAACCGTCACCACCCGGTCTTCAATTGAAACCGTGACCCGCGCCGGCTCTTCGGTGCAGAAATCCGCCGGGTTCCACGGCTGCACCTCTTCGCTCTGAGCGCCGCTTAGATCAAGATGTTGATGGAAATAGCCCTTGCGATGAAGAAGCGTGAAGGCGACTGTGGGAACGCCCAGGTCGGCGGTTGAGCGCAGTGTGTCTCCTGCCAGAACGCCAAGCCCGCCCGAATATGTGGGCATCAACGGATGGATGGCGATTTCCATCGAGAAGTAAGCGACTTGTCCGGAGGCAGGGAAGGATTCGTAGGAAATAGGCTTGACTGACTGTTCCATATCTTTGGTTCTCTGCAGCTTCCACCCTGTGAACGGCCGGCAAAAATCGCCAGTCGCAAGTCCGGGCGTAAAGGCACGGTTGCTTGAGGCCCTCTTCTGGGCGAAAAACACTCAAGTTTAGCAGCCTCAAGTTTAGCAAGGAAATCCTCTCGTCGACCGCATTCCGACCGGCGGAAACGTGGCCCTTTGGTGGGATGCAAAATCAAGGCTTTCCGCATTCGATCCGGCGGAAAAACGGTGAAGCTTATTCAATTTCCCAACTGCTTTCCCAACTACCTTTTCAGTCAATCTGATGCGCGCCGCAGGAGGCGTGGCAAATGTGAATTTCCGGCAAAATTTCAAATCTGGCTGTGTATCGCCGTCCCAATTCCTGTGCAAAAGACTGGGCATCCTTCTGCTCCACCAGGTTCACCGTGCATCCGCCAAAGCCGCCGCCGGTAAGCCGCGCGCCAATCAACCCCGGCAGGCCCTGCGCAAACTCGACCATCGCATCGGCCTCCACGCAGCTTCCTTCAAAATCCTGGCTGTAGCTGCGATGCGCCTCGGCCATCAGCCGGCCCAGTTCCTTCATATCGCCGCGCAGCAGCGCCTCGCTGGCTGCAACGGTGCGCAGGTTTTCGCTGATTACGTGCCGCGCGCGCATCAGCGACTTCGGCGCCATCTCGTTGCCCCACTTGTCCAGGTCATCGAGCGTAGCGTCGCGCAGAAATGGCACATTCTTGCGATGACTGTCGATCACCGCGCACGCGGCTTCTGACTCCGCACGCCGTGTTTTGTAATCCCCGCCGGCCACCGAGTGCTTCACCATGGTGTTGGCAATCACCAGCGCCACGTGATCCGGAATCGGCGCGAGTTTGAAGCTCAGATCGCGGCAATCAAGCAGCAGCGCGTGGTTCTCCTTGCCGTTCGCGGAGATGAACTGGTCCATAATGCCGCAGTTGGCGCCCACGAACTCGTTCTCTGCGCGCTGGCACAACCGCGCCAGTTTGGGCCCCGGATAGCTTGCCCCGTCCAGCGAGAGCACAGCAAGAGCTGTTGCCACTTCAATTGCAGCCGAGCTCGAAAGGCCCGATCCCAGTGGCACATCGCCCCAGATCGTCAGGCTGAAACCGGGTATCTTGTGACCCTCGCCTGAGAGGATCGAGACCACGCCCAACGGATAATCGCTCCAGTGGCCGCTGCCCTTCTTCGGCAGCGCTGAGCCGTCAAAACTCTTTTCCTCGCCGTAATTTTCTGAGTAGATGACAATCTTGCCATCGGTGCGCGGCGAAATCGCGGCCAGCGTGGCAAAGTTGATTGCCGCCGGCATCACGAATCCTTCGGCATAGTCCGTATGCTCGCCGATCAGGTTCACGCGGCCCGGGGCCACGAACATCTTGGGCTCGGCCATAAAGCGGCCGCGGTGCATTGTGCGCAGTTTTGCAGGATCATGCATGTCGGAAGAAAATTCCTTTCTTTATTTGAGCAAGTTAGCACCTGGGCAGACCGGCACCGGAAGTACTGAGAACGTTTACAGCCGAAAACCAAGTTGTACTCCTCAAGATGCGCGATTGCCAACAACTTCGTCGCAGGCTTGTGAAAGGTGGTTCCAAATTTCGGGAAGCCAGGCCTGGTGCTCGGGTTTCATCAGCACGGATCGCATACACTTTATGACTCCGCTCCTTTTTGCGTCACGATCTCGCCGTCCAAGCCAGGACCTCGGCAATTGTACAAGAGCCAGATGCAGCCCCCGTCTCGCGCACGCGTCAAAGACCTCCTGTGCGTGTTGATTAGCCTCTCGTGCACTGGGACCACGTAGTCCCCAAACGACGATATCTAGTTCCGGTTTGCCGGCCGCGAGCGGCACAAAACGCTGGTCGGCGCGCAATCTGCGATCGAGTTCCAGCGCTGCCGCCCGTCCCTGCGCAAGGCCGCGCGCAAACTCCCCGCAGGGAACAAGCGGCAATAGCCGCTGTGTAGCCCACAGCGCCACAGCAGCCGCCCCGGCGCGCGAGCACTCTAGGCTGATTTCGCCCAGATGCAATTCCTTCGAAGTGAAATACGTGTATGGCGAATCGTGCTTGTAAAAACGGCCCACGCGCGGGTCGCGAAAGAGCACGCAACCGCATCCGTAGGGCTGCAGCCCGTGCTTGTGCGGATCGATGACAACCGAGTCCGCCTGCCCGATCGCTGCATAGGCACGCCGCGCCTCCTCATCGAGCGCCTCAGGGATCAGAACAAAATATCCCCCGTACGCCGCATCCACATGCACCCTAAACCCATACCGCTCGCGCAGCGCCAGAATCTGGTCCAGCGGATCGACAGCCCCGATTGCCGTCGTTCCCAGCGTAACCACCACCGCGCCGACATCTCCCTTGCGCAGCTCTCTTTCGAGCGCATTCAGATCCATCCGCCCGCGGGTATCTGCCGTGATGCCTTCATATTCCAGCTTGAGCACGCCTGAAATGCGCTGGTGCGTGTAGTGCGCCTGCGCAGAACCGACAATCCTCTTGCCCTGTGCCACCTGCCCGGAAATCCAAAGCGCCTCCAGGTTTGCCAGCGTGCCGCTCGAAGTCAGATGACCCAGAAATTTTTTCCAGCCGAACATCCCGGCGATCTCGCCGACCGCTTCCATCTCCATTTCGGAGCTGGCCCGGCCGCCGTCGCGCGCGTGGTTGTTGGGGTTGATCTTCATCGCCAGCGCATAGGCGGCCCGCGCCACCGGGTGCGGCGGCTTGAGCATCTGGCCGGCATAGAGAGGATGGAAGTAGGGGTAGTTGTCGCCCAGCCGGTGGGCCGTCTCTGCCAAAACGTGCTCTGCGGCTGCCCGGTCGAATTCCCTGCCCAAACCTCGGTCAAGGCCCGGTGCGCACTCCGGCAAAGCCGAAAACTCCGCCTCCAGCAGATCGTCCGCGCGGCTCAAAAGCGAGGGAACCGGATCCTGAGGCATGGCAAAAACCGACCGTGAGACGGGCTTATTGGTGCCTTAAACCATCGCAGATCAGTAACTTCCGCCCACAAAAGCCCATCGAGAGACTAGGCAAAACTTTCCTATGGTTATTTTAGACGTAAATGATAGAATAGTGTCAGCGTTAGAACCGAACCGGGCGTGAGCAGTGCTCGCCCAACCAAGCAAGATTCTGCCAGTGGTCGCTCCGATTCATCCAGCGCAATTCAATCCAGGAAATTCGAGACAAATGGAACAAGGTACTGTGAAGTGGTTCAATGACGCGAAGGGCTTCGGCTTTATCTCGCGCCAGAACGGCGAGGATGTCTTCGTGCATTACTCCGCGATCAACACCAGCGGGTTCAAGAGCTTGCAGGAAGGCCAGGCGGTGCAGTTCAACGTTGTGAAGGGGCCCAAGGGCTGGCAAGCTGCCGACGTGCAGCCGCTGTAAGCTCTGACTGCAGAATCGATCAACCAGGTTAGGGCTGGGGTAACTCCCGGCCCTAATACGTTTCCCGGCTTCTGCGCATGAGGCTTCTCTCGCCTCTGTTTTGGTGCGCTCCTACTTAGCCTCTCTGGCAGTTCAAGCTGGCAATTGAGCTCTTTATCCTGCCGCGTGGCAGCGCAGAGAGCCATGCATCTTTTCCTGGATCATATGCCTGCAATATTGACTCGAGAAAAACCCGGGGTTCAATCTTCACCCCTGAAATCAGAGTGCCTGAAATCAGAGTGGTGGACTCGTCAGCTTGCAGCGCCCCTCATCGCCGCAGCAGCCGTGCGCTTGGCGCTGCTGTCTGCTTCCCTGCTGCGTTCCGGTGTGGGCATCCTCAGCGGCTCTGACACGTTGAGCTATCAGGTCCCGGGCCGCAACCTTCTGCTTCATGGTCGATTCTTTGCAGATGGCGTTCCCGACCTGGTGCGGACCCCCGGCTATGCGCTGTTCCTGGCATTAACCGGCATGGCTGGGACTTCGGTCACGATAGCGGCCCATGTAGCCGTCTCTCTCCTCTACGTGCTGCTGGTCTGGAAGCTCGCGCGCACTGTTACCGCGAATGACCGGATTGCCATCGTCGCAGCCTGGATTGTCGCATTTGAGCCAATCGCGCTGGCAAACTCCTTCGTGTTGATGTCGGACACGCTCTTCGTCGTCCTGCTGGTTCTCGCTCTCGAGCGGCTTGCCGTCTTCCTCCGTACCCGCAGAATGAGCACTCTGGTGATGGCCGGGGTCTCACTTACTCTTGCAACGTTTGTCCGCCCGATCACGTATTATTTGCCCGTTGCCCTGGCGATCGGTCTTTTTGTGGTTCTGGCGCGGGTTCCCGGACTGCGCGTAAAGGCGCCGGCAGTACTGCTGCTTACAGTTCTCCCATGGGTCGCTGCGTGGCAGTTGCGCAACCGCATCGAGACCGGCTACCGGGGGTTCTGCAGCATCACTGAGGTCAACCTCTACTACCACGATAACGCCTACATCGCTGCCAAACTCCAGCACCGGGACTTCCAGGCCGTGCAAAAGGATTTGGGCTACACGGCCTTCCAGGACCACACCGGTCAAAGCTATCTCTATCCTTTCTTTCTGCAGAAGCATCCCTCTCTC
>JASIJW010000677.1:0-3024 GCA_030050035.1 Acidobacteriaceae bacterium
CAGCGATCCGCCGCCGGTGATGACACAACCGGCGCCGAGGGCGTTTTCCACGCGTCCGTAACGAAGGCTCTCTTTAACAAAATACATAAGCTCGCGGGCGCGCGGCTCGAGGATTTCCGCAATGGCGCGCAATTGGAGCCGCTGCGGGTTGGGATTGCTAATTTCGATCTCGGCGTGCTGCGGAATGGATGTCACTACACAATTGCCGTACTGCTTCTTGAGCTCCTCGGTCTGCGCGACAGGCATCTGCAGGCCGATGGCAAGATCGTTGGTGAAGTGCGCGCCGCCGATCGGCACCGATGCGGTATAGGCCACCGCACCCTCGAAGAAGACGGCCAAGTCGCTCGAGTGGGCGCCGATATCGAGGATGCAGACGCCGAGTTCGCGCTCATCGGCGGAAAGCGTGCATTCGGCCGCAGCGATGGATTCGAGAATGGCTTCAGTGACTTCGAGACCGGCGCGGTTGGCACAGGTAACGGTGCTTTGCAGGGCGCTGCCCGAGCAGGTGGCGATGTGCAGATCGACTTCGAGGCGCGCGCCGATCATCCCGACAGGATCGAAGACGCCAGGCTGCCCATCGAGAATGAACTGGCGCGGCAGCAGGTGCAGAATTTCACGGTCGGGCGGACGCTCGACTGCGCGGGCGCGCTCGACGGCAGCGCGTACATCTTCGCGCGTGATCTCGCGCATGCGGCTGCCGAGCTCGAGTCCGCCGTTGGTGTTGAGGCCGCGGATGTGCGGGCCGCCAACGCCGACGACGCACTGGTCGATGTTGGCGCGGGCTACGCGCTCAGCCTGCTCGTTGGCTGCGCGCACGGCTTTGGCGGCGGGGCCGAGCTCGGCGATGAGGCCCTTGCGCATGCCCGCGGAAGGAACAACGCCGTGACCGCGATAACGGAGCACGCCTTCATTCACGTCCGCTGCAATAACGCGGGTGAAGGCGCTGCCGATGTCGAGCACGACGATGAGGTTTTCCTGCTTCTGGACCATTGCTCACCCGCCCTGCGCCAGGGTGGATGCCCCGGATGATTTTTGAACCGCGCCGCTGCGGTGCGATGCGGAGGCGCTATGCCTTGCCGCGAGAAGGGCGGCGCGGCGCAGTTCTGCACGCTTCTTCTGTTGCGCGGCAATTTTTTTCTTTTGTGCGGTGCTGGAAAGTTTAGCGGCTGGCCGCGAATGCGCGGATCTTGATGCTGCCGCAGACGGCTCTTTTGGCTTGGCCTTCGCAGGCTGACCGGCATCGGGTTTCTGGTCCGCAGCGGGATCGGGCTGAGAGTCCGTCCCGCCGGATGCCATGGCAAGCACGACCTGCTGGTCGTAGCGGAGATCGACAGACGCCAGGTGCGGATACTGCTGACGCCACTCGGCGATGTGCGCCTTGTAACGCTGATAGCGCTCAAGGAAATGTTCCTCGCCAAAATGAGCGAGAATATCGGTTCCCTGCTCGGGCATGAGGACGCGAGCGTCCTCGGGGTCTGTGAGGTCGATCTCGGAAATCTGTTCGGAGTAGTGCTGGCCGGTCGAGTCGAGTTCCGACATCAAGCGCATGTAGACGGCCATACGCGCCCTGCGGGCATCTGCGGGATCGCCGGGATCAATGCCGGTGAGCACGGGAAACGAATAATGATGGCGAGCCATGGAGGCCGCGGACATAGAGAGCGGGACGCCGTCGGCGTCGACGAGGCCGATGCGATTGCCGATGCGGGTGAAGGCGACCGGCTGGCGCTCGACGATGGAGACGCGAATCTGGTTCGGGAGCAGGCGCATGACGGTAGCGCGCTTTACCCAGGGAATCTGCTCAAGCTGGCGGCGGCGCAGATCAAGCGGAACAAAGAAGATGTTGCGGCCAATGTCTTCGCCGAAGACGGGCAGCATCTGCGCGCGCGAAACTTCGGTCAGGCCGATGGCCTCGATGTTCTCCGTGCCGGCGATGCGGTAACGCGCGTCGCGCTCGAGAGAGCGCCTGAGCGCCATGGCGCACGTGGTTACGCTGCCCAAAACGAGAATGGCTCCAAGACCAAGAAAGATACGGCCAGCTTTTGAGCGCGGACGGTACCAGGGACCGCGTGGGTCGTCGAAACTCGAGCGGGGTCGAAAGCGCGGACGCGGGTTATCCTCGTCGGGATCGCCGAAGTCGTCATCGCCAAAGTCGAGCGGCATGCCCGGCAGCACGCGGCCTGCGGTGACGCGGCTACTCGCGGACGCAGACTGCCTTATGCGCCGGGTGCGAGGCGCCTCGACCCGGTCATCGGGGGGCGCGGTATCCTCCCACAACGGAGGCCGGATTGGGTCTCTCTGATTCGTCACGCCTGAGCACGGTCGTGAGAGTCGCCAACCTTCACTATAGCCCGGTACTTGTTGGCAATTTTCCGCACGCACTGCGGGGGAACCCGGTGAGTGAACAGGGCGATTCATGGGCCCCGCGGGCAGTCTGGCCGCATCTGAGAAGACAATGAGATTCGCCGGAGGAGGCACGTGACTTTGCTGCAGGCAAGCAGGCGCGCAATCTTCCTGCTGTTGAGCTGGCCAGCGATAAGCGCCGTTCATACTGCTGCGCACGCGCAGGCGGCGGTGCTGCTGGAAGAGGCCTATGGGCGCTCGCGCATCTTGAACCCCACCGGGCACGTGGCCATTTATTTTGCGCGCGTGTGCACGGCCAGCACCACGCGGCTGCGGCGCTGCGCGCCAGGCGAACTGGGCGCGGTGATTGCACGCTACAACGGCATGGCTCCGCTGGACTGGGTGGCCATTCCGCTGATTCCTTATTTGTATGCCGTGGACGACCCGGGGGATGCGCCCTCGCAACTGGACCGGGCCGAGGGCGACCGGATGCGGCGCGCCTGGCACGATACGCACCTGACAAGCCTCAGCGCAAAACTGGGCCCGGGCGGCCTGATGCACCGCGGGTGGAACCAGTTGATGGGCGAATCATTCAACCGGAAGATTTACGTCTTTCGCTTCAACACCACGGAAGCCGAGGATGATGCACTGATCGCATGGCTCAATCATGCGCCGAACCGCACG
>JASIJW010000678.1:0-6775 GCA_030050035.1 Acidobacteriaceae bacterium
CCGGCGCAGGGTTCGAGTGGGTCGTCAGCGGGGTCGGCTGCGGCTGTTGCTGCGGGCTGCGTGGGCTTTGCGATCGGGTCGGAAACGCTGGGGTCTATTTCATCGCCTTCGACGCGGTGCGGTGATTCCGGACTGCGGCCGAGCTTTGGGCTGGTGCCGCGGACGGGCGCGATGGCGCTGAGCTGGACGATGGACAAGCTTGGGCCCATCTGCAGGTCGGTTGAGGATTGTGCGCTGGTGCTCGAGGCGATCGCGGGGCCGGATGGGAAGGATTTGTCGGCGGCGCAGACTGCATTCCGCAGTTCGCCGGAAGTTGCGTTGCCCGCGCTGCGTGTGGGCTATCTCAAGTCCGAATTCGATCCGCAGTCTGAGCCTAAACCAGCCGAAGCTGCGCCTGACGAAACGGCCGAAGAGAGATTGAAGCGGGAAGAGGCCGATAGGACGGCGCGCGAGGACTATGATCGCCGCGTTTACGACCGACGCTATGCGCTGGCCGCGCTGGACAAGCTGCGGTCGATGGGCGTGAATCTTATTCCAGTCGAGCTGCCCAAGCTGCCCTGGGATGCGATGGTGCCGCTGCTCACGGCCGAAGCCGCCGCAGCGTTTGACGAGCTGACGATGACGGGCCGCGATAAGCTTTTGACCGAGCAGGGACCAGAGGACTGGCCAAATGCTTTTCGGATTGCGCGCTTTTATCCGGCAGTCGAGTACATACAGGCCAATCGTGCGCGCCAACTCGGCATCCAGCAGATGCACGAGCTATTTGAAAAAGTCGATGTAATCGTTACGCCATCGACCGATTTGCAGTTGATTGCGACGAATCTCACGGGCAATCCGGCGGTGATTGTGCCGAACGGCCTGCGCGGCGCCGATGCGCCCGCGCCGCCGGTCGTCGACGATGGCGATCACGACAACATCGGCGGTCCGGGCACGCCGGTTTCGATTACGTTTCTGGGTGGCCTCTATCAGGACGCGAAGGTGGCTGCGTTCGCGCAGGCGTATCAGGAGGCCACTGGGTTTCATCGGCTTCATCCAAAGCTGGATTGAGGGTGATTGCGATGTCCAGGAGCGCCATACTCCTGTTGGGCTGTCTGGACAGCGTACGAGCAACTCGCACTTTTCGAGCGGTGGCTAAAAGATCTGTATTCCAACGACCAAGGCGCCCCAGCGGGGACGGTACCCAACGGACGACGGGCCTGTTGTCAGGGGTAGTAGGCCGGCGCTACAGATTCGCGCTGCTCTTTAGAAGATTCGGTAGCTCAGGCCTACACTGCCGCCATAGGGATGAAGGTTTGGGTTCGCCACGCGCCAGTCCTGATATTCGAAATCGAAGGCACGCAAGGTCAACTTATGGCTCAACCGGTAATCCACGCCGCCGCCGAATGCCATGGCGGTCGCCTTGCCACTCAGGTCCGACATGCTGCCCCAGCCAATGAGGTACTTGCCGTAGGGCGTGAATCCATGGATCTCGCGGATGGGCACGCGCGGCCCGATCATGTAGGTGTTCTGGTAGACGCCGGCGTACTGGTTCCAGTGCAACCAGCGGCCCTGGGCTTCGATCTGAATCCAGCGCGTAAATTCGGCGTCGACGTAGGCGCCCAAGCCGAAGAGTTTTTGGGGGCTGGCCTCCGCGCAGCATCCGTTCCCCTGATAGTCGGGCTGAAACATCGAGCCTTCGCCGCCGGCCTTGATTGCTACCTGGCTGGTGTGGGCGGAAGGCGCTACTTGCGCGGGACAATATGCCGCACATCCCGCAACCAGAAAAACAAGCCAAACAACGCTTAAACGTTTCATGGGCAAAAGGCTTTCAGTTGCACCGGTCTCCGGCTCGCTCGATTCTAAATCCTCGGGTTGAGCCAAATTCGGGCTTCAGGTCAAAAGGGTTTGATGCGAAAAGCGAAGCCGCCCGAAATGGGCGGCCTGCCAGTTCGGAGCACCTATTGCGGAGGCTGTGCAACTGCGGTCCCCTGCGCCGGAGCCTGATCGGCAGCCGGCGGGGCTGTGGGCTGGGTAGCATTCGGTTGTGCCGCACCCTGATCTGCGGCTGGAGCTGCCCCAGGTTGCGATGCATCCGGTTGTGCGGCGTTGGGCTGAGCCCCGTTTGGCTGGGGGGCGGCGCCCTGATCGCCTGCCGGCGCGGCCGCCGGCTGCGCGGAAGCCACATCGTAACGCTGCAGCTTGAAGAAAATCGGCGTCACTTCGAACGGCATCTTGTCACGCGCATTCAAGGGCGCATAGTGCTTGGCGTCCAGCATATGCACCTTGTCGTCCCAGGGATCGATCTTCAGCCAACTCCCCAGCGGAAAAGCCGCCGTCTGGCTCAGGTCGTCCCAGTTGAGCGCCGGGGCCATGTGCTCCAAGGAGCTCATCCAGGGTGTGCCGTCAGGCCTGAGCAGCGAGTCGCCGAGCTTGGGCGTGTTCAGCGCCTTCAGCGCCGGGCCGCGCTGTTGCAACTGTGCGTAGAACAGGCCCGCATTGCCGAGCCTGTCCTTGTACATGGAGTTCTGGAGATACTCCAAGGCTTTCTTGGCGGCCGCCTCGTTGTCGAGGTCGGAGTGGTTCAGGTCGATCCGCTGGAAGGACGCCTGGTCGGGGAACAGCAGGCGATCATTGAAGGCGTAGCGGGTATCGATGTGGTGCCCGAGCGCGATGTGCGCCAGCTCCATGGCGACGACCGAAGCGATGGCTTCTTCGCTGGGCAGCGAATCGATCAACCCTTTACTCACCAGGATGGTATTGCCTACCGTCGTTGCTTCGATCGTGTCGGTCAAGAGCACGCGGCAGTGAATCTGGTCGGTGAAGGCAAGATTGTTCGGCACTACCAGGTTGATGACGATCTGGCCGAGAACCTTGTCTTCGTATCCGCCGGAGCTGAGCGGCGCCACAAGGCCAGCTTCTACCAGGCGGTCGATGACATTGTTTTCCGCCTGCGCTACCCACATGCGCGAGGCCTGCAGCGGACTCACATCCTGCGAGTCGTCGCTCTTGTCCACCGCGTCATCCACCTTGACGCTCACGTTCTCGCTCTCGCGCGTGGGCAGCTTTAAGGAATAACCCCAGAAGTGCGTTTGCGCCTTCAGGCCCCCGCCCTTTTCGCCTGCCAGCTGCGACTCCTCGACGTAGATGGCCACGGGCAGCCAGACGTCAGGCTGTACGTTCATGCGCCAACTGTCAAAGTGGAAATAACGCCGCGAATCGTCCTCGTCGGTGGGGCCGGTGTAGGTGCCATTGAACCGGACGACATTGCCGCCCTGGTCTTCAATCCAGATGCGCCCATAGAAGCGGCCCATGCCTTTCACGGTCGGCTTGGGATGCACGTCGAAGACCCACGTCCGCACGCTGCCGAGGAACTCGGGCCGCACGAAGCTGAACACGTAGTGCTGCATGTCGAAGCCGGAGGGGTCGATGAACATCATCTGCATGAAGCCGGTGGGATTGTAAACGTAGCTGCGATCAAGCCCGAGCGCCCGGGTCAGGCTGGTAATCGAGCCCAGAGAACCCTTAAAGAATCCCTGCTTTGCCTGCTCGCGCGGGGTGTAGGTGCGGTCAACGAACACTTTGCTGAAGTCCACGCGGCTGAGCATGTACTGGTCGCTGACGGGAACCTCGTACAGCTTCACGTCGGGCCGCGTGTCCTGGATGTAGGTTTCGACAAGCGGCGTACGCTGCTGGATCTCTTTGATGAGTACCTTCTCCCGAGCGATTGCCCGTTGCACCAAGGCGGTCTGATCCGCCGTCAGTTGCCGCGTCTGTTCATATCTGGGGGCCTTAACCTTCTTCGCGTACGCGCAGGCAGAGCCCATGGCGATAAGAACGACGAAGGTATGAGGGATCTTGCGAAGTTTCATTGAGAGCTCCTGAATCACGTTCCTGGATAAGTTCCTGCAAGCGTCTATTACGGCCGTCCGAAGTTTCGCGCCGGGTGGCCGGGCCTAACCAAGGTAATGCGAAGTTGCCAGTGTTGCAGCCTTGCCTGTATTGCTACATTCCTCGTTCCGATGCTACGCCAATTGGAACTTAATCGTGATGTTGGTGGTCAGATCGACCGCACGGCCATCCCTTGTGGCCGGACGGAAGCGTATCTGTTCGGCCTCCCGGCGGGCTTCCTGGTCGAGCCCGTGGCCCAGGCTGTGCAAAACTTCCCGCACCACCACCTGACCGTTAGCCAGGAAGGTGACGCGCAGCACCACATCGCCCTCGATGTGCAGTTGCTTTGCCTCAGCCGTGTACTGAACCTGCGGTTTCGAGATCACCTCGAGGTTGGTGGAAGCCGGCTGAACGTTCTGCTGGCGCATCGCGGGCGCGGCAGCTTCCGTTGGAATGCCCGCCGAACCCACCTTGCCGTATGTACCCGCATTTGCGGTTCCAGTTGCGCCCGGAATGCCGGCCGAGGCGACTTTGCCCTCCATGCCGGCATTCGAGCCATACCTGGTGCCGTTGCCGATTCCTGTTGAGCCGACGACGCCATGCGGCGCCACGGCCGGTCCCTGCGTTCCCCCGTAAGGATTCCCAATCGCGGCTATCGTTGCCGGCCGCCTTGCATTGGGGTTCGGTGTCGCGCCAAAGGTCTCGCCTAAGTGCACCGGCGCCGTAGATGGATGAACCTGCGGGTTTTGTGCCGGCATGGCCGCCGTCAGCGCCGCTTTGGGCTGCGGAGCCTCCACAATAGACGGCTTGGCCTGCTTCATTTCAGGCAGTGCGGCCTTGGCTTCCATCTGGAGGGGCTTTGGCTCAGGTGGCTTGGGCTGGGGCAGCTGGATCTTCGGCGCCTCCATTTCCAGCTTCGGCATCTTGGGCGGAGGCGGCAGCTTGGGTGTGATGGGCTTGATCTTCGGTGGAGGTGGCGCCTGATCGGGGACAACCAGCTCGGTCATCTCATAATGCTGTTGGATGACACGCTTAGCCATCATTCCGGCGATCAGAACGGTTCCCAGGATGGCCAGGTTAATGGCCGAACTGGTCACAAACGACGTCATTCGCCCCTCGGGCTCGGGCAGGAGCCCGAAGTTCAACCCCCCTGGGGAAGTACGCATTGCCATCGTCTAAGATCCTCGCTTAAGCTCCGCGACCAACGCGGGTCTTTCTTGAAACTTAGTTGATCAAAACTGCAATCAATCAGCCCAGCAATCGGCGTACCAAAGAGAGACGCGCCGAACGCGCGTATGGTTTTGGCCTGCCGTGCGGCAAACCGCAGGAATTTCGTTGGTTTGAATCAGCCTTATGGTCCGGTAAAAAACGCCAGAGCACCTCTCTTGCTGACGCAGAATGCGGGGAAGACACAACTTGCGACCGTGTTCGCCGAAAATTGGGGTTCTCCAATCCCTCACCAAGGCGACGGCCGACGGCTTGCGCCGGGCTGGCAGGTCACGTTGGCGTACACCTAGGTCGCTGTTCAATTGCTGCTTACGGGTCTTTCGGGACTTTGTTTCACGGTATGGAGGTAAAAATTTCCTACGTTTCCTGTTTTGCTACGAGTTCTGAGCCGACATTGCTTGGGGATGACCGGTGAGTTGCATTTTGCGCCGGTTTATCACCATGTTCTGCCGGTCCATCTACCCTGATATAGACTCAAGGTTACCCAAAGTGTTCCGGGAAGGACAGTTATTTCGTGAGGATTCTGGTTACCGGCGGTGCCGGGTATATTGGCGGGACTGTTGCCACGCTGCTGACTGAAAAGCGGCATAAGGTTTTCATTTATGACAACTTGAGCCATAGCCGCCGCGATCTTCTCCCGGCCGGCGTCGAACTGATCGAGGGTGAGCTGGCCGACCGGGAAAAGCTGGAGCGGTTATTTCGCTCCGCGCGCGAGGCGGGCGAGCCCTTTGACGGCGTTCTCCATTTCGCTGCCCTGATTGAGGCCGGCGAATCGATGCAGAAGCCGGAGCTTTATTTCCGCAACAACACCGCTTCCACGCTTGCACTGCTTGAGGCCACGCTGGCCGAAGGGCCGCGGAAGCTGGTTTTCTCCTCGACTGCCGCCGTTTACGGCGAGCCGGAGTCGGTGCCCATCCGCGAAGACGCTCGCCTGGAACCGACGAACGCCTACGGCCATTCGAAGCTCCTGGTTGAGCAGATTCTCACCTGGCTCAACCGGGTTCATGGCCTGCGCTATGCGTCGCTGCGGTACTTCAACGTGGCCGGCGCTCAGGAAGGCCCGAACGGCATTGTCCGCGGCGAGGCGCACGAACCGGAGACGCACCTGATTCCGCTTGTCCTCGACGTCGCTCTCGGCCGTCGCAAGTCGATCAAGATCTATGGCGACGATTATCCGACTGCAGACGGCACCTGTGTTCGGGACTATATCCATGTTTCGGATCTGGCCGATGCCCATCTGCTGGCGCTGGAGGCTCTGGAAAAGCATGACCGGCTGATTTACAACCTGGGTAACGGACAGGGTTTCAGCGTGCGCGAGGTCATTGAAGCTGCACGCCGCGTAACCGGCCATCCTATTCCTGCCGAGGTCCATCCGCGCCGCGCGGGCGATCCCGCGGTGCTGGTCGCAAGCTCCGAGAAGGCCATCCGCGAGCTCGGCTGGAAGCCGCGTTATACGGATCTGGACTCAATCCTGCGCACCGCGTGGGCCTGGCACCAGAAGCGGTACGCGTAAGAGTTGACGACTGTGGTCCCCCACCCTTTTGGCGATAGAGCCGCCGAAAGGATGGGGCACGGGCGCTTATAGGGCCGTGCCAACCGCCCGCCGCGATACACTTCCTGCATCTGTATCGCTCGCTCCTGCCGATGTTCTCAAACCCGATGAAGCTCGCTTCAGTTGTCC
>JASIJW010000679.1:0-4317 GCA_030050035.1 Acidobacteriaceae bacterium
GACGCTTGCGATCATCATGGGCCTCGGCTTTCCCGCATGGGCGGTGCAACCCGGCAAAGAGCCTGCAATTGTGATTGCTGTTTCACCGGGGGGCAACGACAGCGCAGCCGGGACATTGCAGGCGCCCTTTCGCACACTGGAGCGCGCGCAGCAGGCCGTGCGTTTGGTGAATGGGAGTCATAACGTTGAGGTGCAGCTTGAGGATGGCACCTACCGGCTGCGGCATCCGCTTATCTTTACGGCGCAGGACGGCGGGAAGAATGGCTACCATGTTCGCTGGGAAGCTGTTCCCGGCGCACATCCGGTGCTTTCAGGAGCGATTCGCATCACCGCTTGGAAGCTCTTCGATCGCGCCAGGCAAATCTATGTCGCAAATACACCGCTGCGGCTCGACAGCCGCCAGCTATGGGTCAACGACAAACTGGCTCGAATCGGTTCGATCGAGATTCCGCGGTCGTCTGTCAGCTTTACGGAGCAGGGCATCGTGCTCAACGACCCGAAATACGCGTACCTCGCAAAGCTCCCGGAACAGAATCGGCTGGAGATTGCAGCGACTGGATTCTTTACCAAGCGAATTTCGCCGGTCGAGAAGATTTCCGGCAACACGCTGGTGATGCAACAGCCGGCCTGGCAGAACAACTTATGGGGATACGACACTATCGAGGCTCCATATCATCCTGAGCTGGCGCATCTGTACCTTGAGAACTCCCTGGAATTCCTCACGCAGCCTGGCCAGTGGTACCTCGATCCCGTTGCCGGCAAACTATATGTTCGCCCGCCAGCCGGAGTCGATGTCAGCAACATGGATGTCGAGTTGCCGCGCCTCACGGTGCTTCTGTCGATTGGCAACAGTCTCGCCGCTCCGGTTCAGGATCTGGAGTTCCGCGGTATTGGCTTTTCGCACACGACATGGCTGACGCCGTCCGGCAACCAGGGATACGCGAGCCAGCAGAGCGGCTCTTATCTTGCCGGGCAGGACCTCATCTATCCGAAGAATCCGCTGCAAAACTGCTCACAGGGCTGCCCGGATTTTGAGAGCCGGCGCAATCAGTGGAGTCAGATGCCGGCGTCCGTTCAGGTCTCGGCCGCGCAGCGCATCATGTTCGTTCAAGATATCTTCGCGCATTTGGGACAGTACGCTCTGGGGATCGGCAACGACTCTGATGCGACGTTCTCCGGAACTGGGTTGGGCGTCAGCGACATTACCGTCAGAGCCTGCGTCTTTACGGATGATGCGGGCGGAGCGATCCTGGCCGGGGGCGTACGCAGAGACGCGCACCACCCGTCCGACCCGCGGCAAATTGATCGCGATCTCATCGTGATCGACAACCGCATTCATGCCGTCAGTGAAGACTATCTCGACAACAGCGCCATCCTTAGCACTTATGTATCTGCCCCTGTCATTCTTCACAACGACATTTCCGACGTGCCCTACGATGCCATCGACATTGGCTACGGCTGGGGAATTCAGGATCCGGGAGGCAATGCCAATTATCGCAATTTCATGCACGGATATCAGTTTCCGCAGAACCCTGTCTATGAAACGCCCACCACATATCGCGATGCCGTGGTCGGGAACAACAGGATCCACGACGCAAAGCAGATCTTTCATGACGGTGGCGCCATCTACAATCTTTCCGCCAGCCCGGGGACGCTGATCACAGAGAACTATATATTCGACAACCATGGAAGAATCGCGCTTTATCTCGACGAAGGCTCGCGTTACATTACGGTGCGCAGGAACGTAGTGCAGGATCCCGAGGGCGAATGGCTCAACATCAACACTGTGCATTACGCCTGGCCGCTGCGCATTTCGCCGAACAACACTGCCATCGATAACTGGCACGACAGCGCCAAAACGGGAGGCCTCTGGACAAACTACCAGAACGATCTCATCCTCGACGATCACCCGGTGTCAGATGACAAGTGGCCGAGCGAGGCAATAGCGATCATGAAGAATTCGGGTATCGAGCCCTCGGCGGGTCCGGTGGCGTATGAGGACACGCAGCCGGAGCAGAAGCAGTGATATCTGCGGATCATCCTGGGCCGCGTGAGCTATCATGTGCGCAGCGGCGGCCACAGCGTCACAGATTTCGACTGGGAACGGTATCTGCGCTTTTGCGACGATACGTAAAGGCAAAGCCCTCTGATGCGCCCGTCAAGGCTGAACCCTGAGCTGAATACAAAGATGCGCAAACTTGCAGGTGAGTTCTCGACGATCATGAAATCCATGCAGACTCACTGTCTGCAGCCGCAGTGCCGGAAAGGTATACGCCGTTGAAAATCGGGGAGCGCGTCTTTGCGCAACGCTGTTCGCTGGCTTTTTACGCCGGAGTAGTTACCGTTCTTCTCTGCTGCGCGATGTGCAGAATCGCTTCGGCTCAGGTATCTGTAGCTCTGCCCGAAGTATCACCGGCAGTTCCGGACAACGTCGCTCGTTTCCAGTTTGTTTCAGACGGCCCGCCCGGTTCTGGCTGGGGTCACGGCGATCAGATTGCCCGCTACTACGTGCACGAATTGCTGCCAGCATTTTTCTCGCGCACGCTTGTGCTCGACGGTGATGTACCACGCGCAACCAGCCTGTCCTGGATATTTACTGGCCCGCATGCAGGATTTACGGTGGTGGTTGGCGCCGATGATGTGCGCGTTCTGCAGCGCTACTACGACTCTTATGCGCTCTATGGAAGCGGCCAACCGCAGCAAGTGTATCCGCAGAGCGTCGTGGCGGACACGGATGTGCCTTATACAGGCCATCCGCGCAGCGTCACCGTCACCCTCGATTCACACATGGCGCTCGATGTTTCCGTGAATGGCCGGCAACTCGTCGCGCAGAGCTGCCTCTTCGACGTGCAGCGCAGTCAACTGGAATACAACGCTCCGCGGACTGCTCACGATGTGGTCTCCGGCGCGTTGTTGCCGCAGGCGACAGGCACAGCGACCGTGAGGGTTGATCCAAAGCATTCTTATCAGACGATGATGGGCTTCGGCGGCAGCCCCGGTGTTCCTGCGTACGCCATGCTGAGCGATGCTGGGAAAAAGAAGTACTGGGAGATTCTGCGCAGCTACAACCTGCTGATCGATCGCGAATATCCCATGGGAACTCGGCTCAGTGCAGACATGTCCAATCTCGACGACCTGGCCGACGCCAGTCCCCATTATTACGGCGACAACTTTCCCAATGGGGAAGTATCCGACTTTGATTACAATCGCCGCATTCAGGAGATGGGCGGCAGTGTGATCTACGAGATGTGGGACCTTCCGGCGTGGGCAACGCAGCCGCAGCCGAATGGAGCAGCGCCGCGCAGGCACCGCATTGCCGATCCGGAAGAGTATGCGCGCGCGATGGTCACCTATTGTCGGATCGCGAAAGAGCGTACGGGACGGCCACCGGCGATTGTCGGCGTTCAGAACGAAGTAGATGAGCCGGAGCCGGTGGCAACGGAGATGGTGCGCTCGCTTCGGAAGCATCTGGACGAAGCGGGCTTTTCCAGCGTGAAGATTCACATGGCCGACGCGCCTTTTACCTGGCAGGGTGTGCAGCGGGCCGAAGCGCTCAAGAAGCAACCCGGGGTATGGAACGACATCGATTTTGCCGCTGTTCACCAATACGATTACCAAGACTTCTTTGCCAATCCTGACCTGTTCGATAGTTCTTTGCTTGCGATGCACGATGCGACGAAGAACAAGCCTTTCCTGGCAACGGAAATCGCTATCAATAAGCCCTCGCTGCAGACAGGTTCCTATCGCGTAGCTTTCAATGTAGGGCAGCTCTACCATAAAGACGTGACCATCATGGATGCCGTTGGCCTGCTTTACTGCTGGGTGATTCTTGATGTGGAGCAGCCCAACTTTGGCGCGTCGCGTTCACTACTGATTCCGGATCGGGAAGATGGATTCATGCCCGTCGCGTCGAGTGGGCAACTCCGTGTGCTGGGTGCATTCAGCCGGCACATTCTGAGCGGCATGTTGAGGGTCGATGCGCGGTCCTCGGACTCTGATCTGCTTACATCCGCCTTTCGCGGTGCAAACGGCGAAGCCACCGTGGTGATGCTCAATCGTTCCGCCGAGCCAGTGCATGTAACTGTAGATTGGCCCGGCGTGACCTGGCGCGAATTGGAGCGAACCAGCCAGTATTCGGAGAATGCCGTCTCGGCAGTGCCAGCCGAACTGACGATCCAGCCGGGAGAAATAGCAACCCTTAGCACCATCGTGCGGGGTCCCGCTGTTCACTGAACATCGACCCCCATTCGCGCTTTACTCTGCGGGTCGATGAGTTCGTCGTGGTGGTCGGAAGCCGGTGGGTGCAGGCCGTAATGG
>JASIJW010000680.1:0-3197 GCA_030050035.1 Acidobacteriaceae bacterium
CGGAATGGATGCACCTCCGCGTGGCGTTGGCTTCCGGTAATCCAGCGGCGGCTGATGCGGGTGAGCGTCTCCGGCGAGCCCTGCAGCGCAGTCCGCTGCAGATA
Source organism: Acidobacteriaceae bacterium (assembly GCA_030050035.1). GTDB lineage: Bacteria > Acidobacteriota > Terriglobia > Terriglobales > Acidobacteriaceae > Telmatobacter. The sequence continues at coordinate 105 of JASIJW010000680.1, forward strand.
GTGCATCACGCCGCGAATTCCGCCCATCTCTTCGCCTCCGCCCGCGCGTCCCGGGCCTCCATGAACGAGAGCAGGCAACGGGGAGCCGTGGCCTGTAGACTCGCGCGCACAATCGCGGTTCACGATCAGCAGCCGCCCGTGGAACGTGGCTGCGCCGAAAACCAGCTCGCGGGCAAAATCGTTGTTAAAAGTGAACAGCGAACCCACCAGGCTGCCTTCGCCCATCCGGATCAGCTCGATCGCATCCGCGGTCGAATCGTAGGGCATCAGCGTTGTAACTGGCCCGAAGGCTTCGATACGATGCACATCAAAATTCGAGTGTGGTTCAGCACAGTGCAGCAGGATTGGCGGCAGAAACGCGCCTTTACCGGCATCGGCGCCGGTCACCTCGAAGCCGTCCAGCGTGCCATACGCCATCTCCGCTCCGCGGCACAATTCACGCACGCGCGAGCGTACTTCTTCGCGCTGCGCAAGGCTGGCAAGTGGACCCATCATTACGCCCTCGCAATACGGATCGCCTACCACTACCTTCGCCAGCCGCTTCCGCAGCGCCTCAATCACATCGGGTACGCGTTCGCGCGGCGCAAAGGCGCGACGAATGGCCGTGCACTTCTGGCCTGCTTTGGCCGTCATCTCGCGCACAATCTCTTTCACAAACAGCTCGAATTCGGGTGAATCGGTTCCGGCATCGGAGCCGAGCAACGAGAAATTGAGCGAGTCTGCCTCCATGGTGAAACGCACCGAGTTGTGCAGCACGACCGGGTGCTGGCGCAGCTTCTGCGCAGTCGAAGCCGAACCGGTGAATGTTACTGCGTCCTGGCACTGGAGATGATCGAACAGGTCTCCAACGCTGCCGCAGATTAACTGCAGTGATCCCTGCGGAAACAGGCCCGAAGCGATAATGTCGCGGAACATCCGCTCGGCCAGATAACAGGTCTGCGTTGCGGGCTTCACGATCGCGGGCACGCCGGCGAGCAGAGTCACCGAAATCTTTTCGAGCATGCCCCAGCACGGAAAATTAAACGCGTTGATGTGCACGGCCACGCCCTCGATCGGCGTGCAGATGTGCAGTCCAACGAAGGTGCCTTGCTTGGAGAGAATCTCCGTCGCTCCGTCCACAAGAAAGGTTTCGTTTGGCAACTCGCGCCGGCCCTTGCTCGAATACGTAAAAAGCGTTCCAATGCCGCCTTCAATATCAATCCAGGAATCGCTGCGCGTTGCGCCTGTCGCCTTGGAGATTTCGTAGTAATCGTCCTTGCGTGCGAGTAAATGCTGTGCCAGCGCTTTCAGCTTCAACGCCCGTTCATGAAATGTGAGTTTGCGCAGCGCGGGTCCACCGACGCGCCGGCCGTATGCGAGCATCGCGGCAAAGTCCAGCCCGCGGCTCGACACCCGCGCCACCGGCTCGCCGGTGATGGCGTGGCGAATCTCTTCGCCGTTTTCGCCCGTAAACCACTGTCCGAGAGCATAACTTTGCACGTCCATAAGAACATCTCCGCTTAGCTTTCCTGGTCGTAATCGAGCACAAGTTCATCGCTGAGCGCGTAGCTTTGGCAGGGCAGAATAAAGCCGCGTGCTACTTCGTAATCTTCAAGTGCATAGTGGCAGTCCATCTCCACTTCGCCTCGTGTAAGCTTGCAGCGGCATGTGGAGCAGACACCGCCTTTGCATGAATAGGGAAGCTCGATGCCCTGGTCGAGCGCTGAATCGAGAACCGTGCGCTGGCCGCGCGCAAAAGAAAACTCGCGGCGGCGGCCATCCTGGATCGCTGCGACTCTGCACTGCCTCGACTGTACTGCCGCTTCCGGCAACTGCCGGCGCGGCCCCGGTAGCAAACCGGCCGAGAACAATTCCATTTTGATGCGCGACTTGTCGACCTTGCGCGACCCGAGCGATTCGGAAACCTGCTCCATCATGCTGCGCGGACCGCAGATATAGGCCACGTCGATGGTCGAGGCGTCGATCCAGTGCGCAAAGAGCTGGTCGCACTTTTCGCGGTCGATGCGGCCGTTGAACAGGTCAATCTCCTGCTGTTCGCGGCTCAGGATGTAGACCAGGTTCAATCGTGTCATGTAGCGGTCTTTAAGATCGGCAAGCTCCTCTCGAAAGAGCACTGTCGAAGATGCGCGGTTTCCGTAAACCAGCGTGATGTGGCTACGCGGTTCGGCGGCCAGCGTCGTTTTTACGATCGAGAGCACTGGCGTAATTCCGCTGCCTGCCGCAAATGCCACATGATGCCGCGCCGTCGCAGGCTCGAGCGGCACGTTAAAGTGCCCGGCTGGCTCCAGGCAGTCGATGGTCTGCCCCGGCTTCAAATGTTTGTGTGCCCAGGTCGAGAACAGACCCTCCGGCACGCGCTTGATGGCGATGCAAAGCGTATTCTCAAATGGTGCTGAGCAGATCGAGTAGGAACGGCGAAGTTCCTCACCATTCACGTTCACGCGCAGTGTGAGGTGCTGGCCCTGCACGAACCGGAACGCATTGCGCAGCTCGGCTGGAACGTCGAAGGTGATAACCATCGCGTCCCGGGTCTCGCTTCGGCAGTTTGCGACGCGCAATGGATGAAACTTGCTCATGGCCGTCAGTGACACTTGAAGTAATCAAAAGGCTCCAGGCATTCGTCGCAGCGGTAAAGCGCCTTGCAGAGCGTCGATCCGAACTGGCTGATCACCGTGGTGCGACGCGAGCCGCAGCGCGGGCAGGCAATCTGGGGCTGGTGCAATGTCTTGAGGGCGGGCAGCTCCGCAGTTGCATGCTGCGCAACTGCGCCCGCTGGTGGCGCAATGCCGAAGCTCCGCAGTTTCTCTTTTCCTTCTTCGGAAATCCAATCGGTCGTCCACGCGGGCGAAAGCCGAATCTGCATTTGTGCGCGCACTCCGTGCGCTTTAAGCTCATAGCAAATGCGGTGCTGGATCACGGAGGTCGCCGGGCATGCCGAGTATGTTGGCGTTACTGCTACGATGCACAGTTCAGGGTTCTCGCGGCTCCATGCCACGTCGCGCACGATTCCAAGATCGACGACTGAGACGACCGGAATCTCCGGATCAGCAACTTCGCGCAGCCACGACCAGATCTCTTCGATCGTAGGGCGTG
>JASIJW010000681.1:0-7392 GCA_030050035.1 Acidobacteriaceae bacterium
TTCGTTCCCACGGCAAAGTGGGGCGGTTCAGGACTACATGCGGAACCGCGCGGGAGAAGTCGCCGCTGGAACCGGCGGGCGGATAAACCGACTCCACCGAGCCCGGTGAGAGAGCAAACCGGTCCCCAGCCACACGCAGGTATTTGTCCAACTCGTAAGTTTTCTCCGGAAGCTGGTTTGGGAGCTGGTTCTGGAACTGCTCTGTCGCGTTGCCGAAAACTTGCGCAGGAAGGTTCTTCACTGACAGTTCTGCGTGAATCCGGTAGTCACCGGATTTGAGTCCGGGTTCCTGGTACTGGATAAAGACAATTTGTTCGGAGTCTGCCATTGCGAAGATCCTCTATGCTGCCGCTTCCGCTGCGCCCAGGCTGCAAAGGAGGGGGTTGACCATGAAGGCCGGTTGATCTTTCCGAAGGTTGCGAACGTCAATCATTGCATCCGCGTCCTGCGGAACCAGATCGAGTTCGGCCAACGCGCGCAGCATCTCCTGGCGCGCATCTCGTACCTTCTGAGTGTTGATGGTGTCGAACGGATTGTCGCGCTCCCAGTCAAATGTGCGCTGCGGAATTGCGACGGACTCCCAATATCGTCCTTCGGTCGTGATGACGTGGAACAGGAGGTCTTTCACGTCGACGGCTAGAGACTGGCCTGGCGCGAAGACTTGCGGCGCGAGTGACATGTGCGTGATGCCGGGAACGGTTTCGTTCCCGCCGGCCAATTGCTGCGCCGGAGACATGGCTTGCCCCCACAACGCCGCCGGCACAGCGCCCGTATGAGCGGTCCATTGCAACTGGAATGCTTGGCGGGTGGTGCTGCTCACTCTTGCCGGGTTGTCGAGCCGGGTAAACGTAACCCGCAGTGCAGGCTGGATGCGCGGCACTCCCTGCACGGGAAAAGCATGGATCGGAGAGTTTAATAGAAACTCTTTTTCGTCGTTGAAGCGCGCGACCTCGGCGGGAATGACTGTAGGGATGTTGAGCCGGAACCGCTGTGGATCGCCGATCCAGTCGATCGATTTTCCCTTAAATTCAGGGCTTGCTACCGCCAACCCTGCCGGAGCCGGGGTGGTCCCACTCACCGGGGCAATTTCAAGCGGGAGCCGTGCCTGTTCCGGTTCGGCCAAAAGAGCGGACTGTTTCGGCTTGGGAGGAACGGGTGTTACAAACGCATTCACGAATTCGGGCCAGGGCAGCTTCGGTTCCTTGTCATCGGGCGCAGCGCCGATGTCGAAGCTGAAGGACACGAACCAAAGATGGACCACAGCGTATCCGGAGAAGGGCTCGCCGCGCAGTCGCAGATCTGCGCCTACATCCACGCTGAGCGTAACCGAACAGAACAGAAGGTCCATGCGGAAGGAGACGCCGATGTTAACGCTCAGAAAGACGTCATATGTGAACGGGCTCCAGCCGATAAGAAAGTGCGCTTCCGCGTGAAGCCAGGCGCGCAGAGGCCCGCGCTCAAAAACGAGATCCAGGCCGCCTCCGAGCTGTATGTTCTTTGAGGTAAGCGCAAAATACGCAAACCCGGTGAGCCGTACTGCGTCTGAGTATTTCCAAAGGAACCCGAGTCGCGGAACGATGGGATAGTGAGCCGGCGCTTTATATCCTGGGTGATAGCCACCAAGACTCACGACGAAGTCTCTTGCGTGTTCGCCGCTGAACCATGTGCGTACCGAGAATCCTCCGGTGAGGCGGCAGTTCTTCGCCAGTACGTAGCTGTTAGGTCCCAGAACCGCATCAATCGCGATCACGCCGCTTTCAGGCCTCACCGCACCTACGATTTGCAGATCGGCGTGGGCGGTCGGTGATTTCTTTGGCACATCGATCGACGAGCTGCCGAGAATGACGAAATCGGGGCGTGAACTGAAGGTAAGGGTTACCAGCACTGTGGAGTTGACATAGCCACCGGATGTAAACGTAATACCGGCAGTGCCGAAGATTGTGCCGGTGGTCGTGGCCGGGATGTACTCCTTCAGGCTGTCGGCAATCTTGCGGAGAGCAGCGCCGTCCATCACCTTGGGTACGGCGCCTTCTTCTCCGCGCGAGAGCTGGTTAGCCATCTCGATGAGCGGGAACCGGTTCACGCGCTCGACTGGGGGAACAATGAACGAGCGGTTGTAACCAAAGCCCACGGCGAGCCCGGTAACATAACACCACGGCGGTCCGCCGAGCTGCCTGCGGACGTAAGCAAAGAGAAACAGTTGCTTACTCTCGCCGTCGCGAAAGGCGAACAGCGCATTCAGCGCAAAATTCTCGCCAACCTTCAACGAGCCCGTGCCAATCCAGTCAGCGGCTCCGGGGGAAGAGTCATCGCGGATCATACCGCCTGCGGCCGTCACGCTATTGCCTGCGTAACTCATCAGTCCGCCATCAATGCCGAATGTGACTCGGTCCTGCCCATCATCGGGCGCCTTCAGCGCGAAGGCCACACGCAGACCAACTGCTTCAATCGTGAGGTCTTTGATTTTGATGGCGACTCCCAGCAGCAGCGAGATTTTGCCTTGTTCGTATTTGAAGGAGAATCCCTGCAGTGCGAGCGGACCTGCGCTGCGTTGCACCGGCACGGGAGTGGCTGCGCGCGGCTCCTCCAGTCTTTCGATCTCAAACGGCAACTCGTCGTTGCTGGAAGCACGGATCGGAAAATGAAAGGGAACTTTAATGACATCCGGTATGTTGAAGATGCCCGTGCAGTGAATGCCGCGAGCGATGGCCATGCCTTTGGCTTTCTTCTCCGGAGTGCCCATGGTTTCAAGGCCGGGAAAGGCATCGAGAGCGCAGAGTTCGGCCACCGTCGTCAGCTTAAGGGTTTTTGTGGTGATGACAGCTAGCAGGGGATCGAAACGAATTCTGAGATGATCGCCGAGAATGGGCAACGAGTAGATTTCCAGAGCCGGCCATCCCAGCCGCGCAGTTACAATCTTCGGTCCCTCCGTATCGAAAGAGCTCGTCACGAGCAACTCAGGAACTTTGGAACCCGCCGGCGACTGAAATACGATGCGCTGCGTATCGTTGGCATTCAGGCGCTTGGCTTCAGGAATAAAGACGCGCGAGAGGGACAGCGACTTCAGCTTTGGATCGAGCCACTCCGGCCAAACTTTCACGCCGGCAAGGTCGCTCAGGATCTCGCCGAGCTGGATATAGCCATCGGCCTTTTCCAGCGTTCCGGTTACGGTGAGGCTCTTGCGGTCGAATTTGCCTTCATTGTTGGTTGCGGCCCTGATCTGCAGGCCGATCGTCACGCTGCTGCCAAAGGTGAGGTTGGTGTCGATTGAAAAGCCGGTGACGGATCGTTTCTTGAAGTCCGTTTGTATCGTCGCCTCGGCCAACGTGGCTCTCCGCAGATTGATCAGATCGCTGATCCGTGCAAGCTCTTCGCCAAAGCTGCCAAAGTCACTGTCCTCGGCCAGTGAAACAGGGTTCAGTGCGAGAGGTGCTTTCTTGTTCCCCAGAACAAGTGTCTGCTCGTCCTTTTCTGTGATCGTGAGGCTGATCGGAACATCGACCTTGCTGGTGGTCACGGTTGCAGAGAGCACGAGCTCGAATTTGCAATCTTTCTCTTTGCCCTCTTTGTCTACCCCGCCGTCTTTCACCGTGAGCGTTACTTTGGCATTGGGCAGATTGAAACGAAGCTTTGGGAATCCCGGCACCGGCCAGCCTGGATACGATGGGTCTGGCTCTCCGCTCAACACCCACTTACCGTCGCCCATCTCGCCGGTTGCTTTAACCAGGCTGAGTTCTTCGTTCGGCAGCTTCAACAGAACGCATTTCAGCCCTTCTGAGATCTTTCCTGCTTCTTGCGCAGTAAGCACAAAGCCGCCACCGACGATTCTTGGCGCTAACTGCGCAACGGTGTGCTCAAACTTCGTCGTGGTGCCCATGAATGTTATTTGTGGTGTATCGTATGGGATGGAAATCGCGGGATTTGGTTACTTGATATCTGGGGTGCAGTCTACACCTGTAACTACGGGTGATAAAAATTTATTTTTTGGCCTTGCGCGGCGTCGGTTATACTTCGCGCAGTTTCTTATCCACAACGTCCGTTGCAACGCGCAGGACCTTTTAATCTTACCGTGCACTGTACGATGGGCTTATTCATACTGAATTCATTCTCAATGCAAGGCTGTGATGTGTGAAGGCCGATTCGGCGCGCACCCGGGGTGGGGTGTCGCTTGTAGGTCAGGGGGAAACTTGGCAAACAAAAGTAACTATCAAGAGCTGCCTGCGTGGGAGCTCGAGGCAATACCGCTCTCCTTTTCGATTGTTAACACCAAGGAGGAAAGCGAAGGTTTTGCGTATCTCTTCATGAGCGACGACAAGCCGCGCGATGCGCAGTGGGGAATTCTCGAAATAACAATCCGGAATGCGGGCGAGACCCCAATTGAACTCACCGCGAAGTCACGTCTGGAAGTAGAAATACCGACGGACTTAATGACGTCGGCAGAAGTGGCCGGGATACGGTTGTCGGCTCCGTCCAGGCAATGTTGGGAGCTTTCGGGCGAAGCGAAGCAGAAGCTCGAATTGAAGCTTATTGCCGGCCAGAGTCTCTCCATTACGAAAGACCAGCCGCTAAAGATCATGCTTGAACGCGTACTAGCCGACACGGGAAACCCCACTGATCGCGCATTCACCTTCATCTGGTCGGAATTCGGCGGCATCAAGAACAACAGCAGAGCCTTTCGAATCTCGCGCGACTTTATTCCAGGACCAAAGGATACGGAAGCAGATATCGGCTGCACCTGGCTGGAGCGTACCGAGTATAGCAACCGCGCGAAAGATATTTATGTCACACCTTTCGAGATCAAACTCGGAAGGCCCGGGATTGGTAATCGCCTTATTCTGCAAATCGAGAACGTGAAAGACGCACCTCTCGAGGCAGCGGGTTCTGAGTTCGTTGTAATTTTTCCCACCGAAACATCCACCGGCTTAGGCGCCCCAATATGCACTAACGAACAACTTAACCAGGTAATCTGCCGTCCGCTCGAGCCGCAGGCCGCACTATGGAGCCAGGAGCCGGTTACGGACGGCCCGACGTGTCACTGGGTGCTCACGCCGCCCAAGGGTTCCAAGGTTTTTCAGAAAGCCAACTTAGCCAGCTTTGAATTCTCGAATCTTGTGACGCAGATGCCATTGGGAAGTTGTCAGGTGCTGGTGTACTGGCGAGGCATCAAAGGACGCAGCCCCGGCCACAAGCTGATTGGGGTTACGAGATCCGAAGCAGAGCCGTACGTCCTCAGCTATCGCGCAAGCCTCGACGGCAAGCCGCTGAAGAACAAAGATGACGTCGATTTCAAAGACAAGGTTCGTCTCGACTGGAATCTTTTCGCGGCAGATAGTTGCACTATCTCCGGCATCGAGGAAGAACTTGAGACGAGCGGCAGCAGGGAAGTCCTCCCTGTAAAGAAAATCAGCACTTACAAGCTAACTCCACAACTCACCGTCGACGGTCGAGCGAAGACAGGCAAGGATAACATCCTGAATTTTAACGTACGTCCGGAGGAGGCGAAAATCGAGGTCAACCCCGATACGGTGGTCCGTCCAAAGAAGGTCACTCTCACCTGGCAATGCAAGAGTGGGGACTGCTTCCTGAGCGGCCCACACATAGCTCGCGAACAGGTAGAGCGATCCGGTTCACGCGAAGTTATGGCGGACGACGGCGATTATCAGATCGAGTGCATTGGAATCAACAAACGCACTGAAAGCGTTGCTGTAGACTTTCCACTTACGAATGCAGAAGTAAAGCTCAAACCGGGCTCCTCGGCTAACAAAGTCGAACTTATGTGGAAGAGCACAAATGCGGCCGGATGCAAGGTAACCAAAAGGATGGGCGATATAACGCTTTCGAAAGAAATGAGCGGCAGCGTGGAAGTGGAGATTCCTCAGTCGCCGGGTGTCGGTGTGTGGGGCAACGGCTCCTGGAATATCGTCTATATCGTCCAACAAATACCAAAGAAGTTCCCTGAGGTCGCCGTTCAAGAGACAGTGTCCGGATCGCAGTACAAGTTCAATTGGAATGTCACGAATGTCGAGACGTGCGAGGTCACCGGGCACGGCTTCAAATCAACGGAGCTCAAAGGGGAATTTACGTGGGAACCTAAGGGCGCCGAGCGAAGGTATTCGATCGGGGCGGCCGGCCAAGGTGTAGCAATGGCTCTTCAATGGCAGCCGTCATGGAAGCCAGTGCTATGAAGAACGATCTTCCCCGCTTGATCGTTCCCATTAATGTGGAGGCCTTCTGCGTTAACCGCAAGATTCAGGCATCTAACTTTTTGCCGGCGGTAACTAACTTCCAGACACTGCCCTACAACAAAGGCGCGGCAGCGCAAAAGCCATTTCTGAGCGAGCGCGTGCTGGCGCAGCCTTTTTCGCCGGGTACAGTGGAAACTGGCGTGCACCTGCACTGGGCCATGCCCGATGCCCTGATGCATGGCGAGCAGACGACGAGCAAAACTGCAGCGAATCGCGGGCTTGAGCCGCGGGCTGCCATGCGCTTTCCCAGGCTGCCAGACCGTTGGCTCATTACCAGAACCGAGCTTGGTGCGAAAACTGACGGAAATTGCCCCACGGCAAGCTGGGTCGTGGACAGCCGTTACGTATCCGAGACAATTTCTTCCGCCAACGCAGGCAGCAGCGCAATTCCGTGGGAGAACAGTAACGACCCGGAATTTACCCGGCCGCCGTTCCGTTATCTCGGACGAACCCTGCCCTTGGAACAGTGGAGCGCTCCGGGGCAGGAAAGCCTGCTGACGGAGCTTACCGCGGCGAGCCTGGGGTTCATCCAGGCGTCGGCCTACTACCCAAATTGCCGCAACGTGTTCGGCATGCATCATCCGGCGCCCGACAAGCCAACTGAATACGCCTATACGGTATGCGGGTGGCATGCGGACCCGAGTGACGACCCGCTGCACGGCAAAACCGCAGAGGAGGCCGCGCAGGCGCTGGCAGTACTGCGCTGGAATGCGTCGCGCGAAGGCGCCTTCGATGGCGTGCTGTATGTGGGCGTGGTGCATTCAGTCTGCTGGGACCCAGACCTGGAGCCTGCAGCATCGGCAAGCCTGACCGCAGTTTTCGGCAACACCACAGCAGAGGCAAACGCTGCGCTGCATGAGGCAATGGCGCCTCGTCGTTCGTTTGCGCTGGGATCGCAACTGCACGCGCTGCTCACCGGGCAACTGGATCTGCTGCACGAGCCAGGCGGAGAATTGCGCGTGCAACGCCAGCTTCATCAGCAAAGATTTTCTCCAGCGGCTACCGGAACCCTGTTTTACGTAGCGGACGCGGCCGACGGTTCCGACGCGCTCGGTTCTCTCAATGAGACGCAGAAGCAGTTCCTGAATCAGTTGAATCAGGCGGAGGACGAGCGCGTTATACGCCAGGTCGATGCGTCGGAGCGGCA
>JASIJW010000085.1:0-5862 GCA_030050035.1 Acidobacteriaceae bacterium
ATAACGAAGCAAAGCTGCAGTGGATTGAAAACGCGAGCTGGGAGTACCGGACGACTTTCGACGTGACGCCCGCTGTGATGCAGCGCGGCAACATCGATCTGGTCTTTGACGGCCTCGATGCCGCGGCACAGGTGTACCTGAACGGCGAAAAGGTTCTCGATGCCGACAATATGTTCCGCATCTGGCGCATTCCCGTAAAGAGCCATCTGCACTCCGGCTCCAATGAACTGCGCGTAGTCTTTCCGTCGCCTATCACCGCGGCTCAAGCGGTCGCGGCCACCGATCCGTGGCAGCCGAAGACCGGCACCGAAGCCAAGACCTACATCCGCAAAGCGGCGTATGAGTACGGCTGGGACTGGGGTCCGCGGTTTGTCACCAGCGGCATCTGGCGCCCTGTGCAGCTTGAAGGCTGGGACAAGGCGCGCATCGCTGACTTCGCCATCCGCCAGCGCGACGTAAGCGCCGCCGCAGCGCACCTTAATGCGCAGGTGGAAGTGGAAGCCGCCAGCGATGGCCCTGCAACCGTCACTGTCGATTATTCCTTGAATGGCAAGCCCGAAACCGCAACCCGCAGCGTGCAATTGCACGTAGGAATGAACCTGGTCGAGCTGCCAATTGAAATTGTGAAACCTGCGCTCTGGTACCCGGCGGGCTACGGTGGCCAGCCGCTTTACACGTTTACGGCGCGGCTTGACACTGGCCGGCAAACAGCCGAAGAGCGCACGGTGAAAACCGGCCTGCGCTCGATTGTGCTCGATCGTCGCCTAGACAAATGGGGCCGCTCATTCCAGTTCATCGTCAACGGCATCCCGGTCTTCGCCAAGGGCGCGGACGTGATTCCATTCGACAGTTTTCCCAATCGCGTGACTGAAGCCGATTACCGCCGCATTCTTGAGTCGGCGCGCGATGCCAACATGAACATGATCCGCCACTGGGGCGGGGGGTACTACGAGACCGAAGAGTTCTACGAGTTGTGCGACGAACTGGGCATCATGGTGTGGCAGGACTTCATGTTCGGCAATAACTGGCAGCCGGGAACATACACCTTCAAGCAGAACATCGAGGCGGAAGCGGAAGACCAGGTGCGGCGGTTGCGCAACCACCCAAGCATCGTCATCTGGTGCGGCAACAACGAAACAGAAGAGGCGCTCAATTGGGGTAGTCGCGGGTCGCTCCCACTCGATGTAAAGTTTCAGATGTGGCAGGATTACCTCACCGAGTTCAGCGGCATTCTGAATCGCGTGGTCGAGCGATTGGATGCCGAAACTCCCTACTGGCCCAGCTCGCCCAGTTCCGACTATGAGGAATTGAGCGATAAATTCCAGTCCGGCGATGCGCACGTGTGGGATGTGTGGCACGGGCGCGTCCCATTCTCAACTTACGAGACCCATCATCCGCGCTTCGTCACTGAGTACGGCTTCCAGTCTTTCCCGGAGATGCGCACTATTGAGAGCTTCACCGCACCGGAGGATCGAACCAGCATTTTTACGCCCGTGATGCTGGCGCACCAGAAGAACGATGAAGGCAATTCCATCATCCACGATTACATGCTCCGCGATTATCCCGAGCCGAAGGACTTTGCCAGCTTTCTCTATGTCAGTCAGGTGCTGCAGGCCGAGGGAATCAAGATCGGCGCCGAGCACTTCCGGCGCAGCCGCCCGGAGACGATGGGCTCAATCTTCTGGCAATTGAATGACTGCTGGCCGGTGGCGTCGTGGTCTTCGATCGACTACTACGGCCGCTGGAAGGCGCTGCAGTATTACGCGCGGCGTTTCTACGCGCCGATTCTGGTTTCGCCGCATGTGGAAGACGGCATGATGCGCGTGTACATCGTTTCGGATCGCACGGAAGCGCAGAAGGCTATGCTGCATGTGCGCCTCATGGACTTCGACGGCAAGGTGCTGCTCGAAGACAGCCGTTCCGTTGACGTGACCCCGCTTGCAAGCGAAGTCTATCTCGAGTGGCCGCTCGAGAAGCTATCCACGGCCAGCGATCTGTCGCGTGTCTTCGTTGTCGCAGACCTGAGCGGGCCGGATGGCGGCGCCATATCGAGGAATCTGATTTATCTGGAGCCCACCAAGCAGGTGCACTTGAAACCTGCAACGCTCACAGTGGATGCTACCGCTGAATCTGCAACCAGCAGCTCAGGTTCAGCCGCGCCTGGGCAGAACACCTACGCCATCAGGATCGCCTCGCCCGTCCTCGCACGCGACATCTATCTTTCGTTCGGTAATCTCGACGTGCAACTGTCAGATAATTACTTCGATCTTTTGCCGGGCGAGACACGGACCGTCAACGTGACCACTGCTGCGCCGCTTGCCGACCTGAAAGCGCAGATGAAAGTCATCTCTCTCACCGATGCGTTTCCGCCTGGCGCGATGGGTGAGGCGGCTGTCGCTGCGAAGTAACAGATGCTGGCGCTTCGGGCCGTGCAATCGGCTCCGCAGCGCGCATTGCTCAGGCTGCGGTTGGCTGGCAGGCCGTCAGGGCGCGGTACTTCCGGAACATGTTCATGCGCCAGCGCAGGATCATTCCGAAAGCCAGGATGAAGAAGAGCCCTCCGGTCTGCTCGATCGAAAGAATCGCATCGAAATAGCCGCGCGCCAGATAACGGATGGCGGCCAGCGCGATGACCACGGTAAAGAATGCGCCCGAGCGCTTCATCATGATCACGTCGCCGGTGCGTTCGAGCGACGAGGTGATCAGCAGCGGATACGCAAGTGCGATGGCGCCGATGAGGAATGCGCCAATGGCCCAGGTGATGGGAACGCGAAAAGCCGGGACGATAAACATCGAGAATCCCGTGGCCATGCCGACGGGAGGAATCAGAATCTTGCGGACGGTAACCGCGGTGCGGCCCTCGCGCACGCGCCACACCAGCACTCCTGCGAGTCCGGCCACCGAGGCAACAAGGGTGAAGGTGAGAGGAATATGCACGATTCAAAACCTCCGGCAGCGGCTATCTATTTCTATTTTTTGCTGCAAACGGCGCAGTAAATGCGTCTTTATCAAGGATAACGGTTTCGCTGTGCCGCAGTCGAGCGCGCATGGAGACAGCTGCAAGTTGCGCCTCTAGCGCGAGATGCGGCCAAACAGGAGCGCTTCTGTTAAGCCTTTTCCATCGCCAGCGCGATTCCCTGGCCCACGCCAATGCACATGGTGGCGAGCGCGCGCTTTCCGCCAAACTTTTGCAAATGGTGCGCGGCAGTCAGCGCCAGGCGGGCGCCGCTCATGCCCAGCGGATGCCCCAGTGCAATAGCGCCGCCGGCCGGATTCACATTCTCTGCATCTTCCGGCACGCCAAGCTTTCGGAGGCAGGCAAGCGCCTGGCTGGCAAATGCCTCGTTCAACTCAATCCAGTCAAAGTCTTCAAGAGTGAGTTTGAGCTGCGCCAGCAGCTTGCGGGTCGCAGGAACGGGCCCAATGCCCATCACCCGCGGCGGCACACCCGCAACAGCCATGCCGAGAATGCGTGCGCGTGGCGTGAGACTGTGCGCGCGGACTGCGTCTTCCGACGCCAGAATCATCGCCGCCGCGCCATCGTTGATCCCGGATGCGTTGCCGGCGGTGACGGTGCCTGTTGGCTGCAGCGGCTTGAGCCGTGCCAGAGCTTCGAGCGTGGTGTTGGAGCGCGGGTGCTCGTCGCGGCACACGCAAGTGATGCCTTCGCGAGTTCGCACCGGCACTGGGATAATTTCCTCAGCAAAAAATCCATTCGAGCACGCCTTTGCCGCGCGCATCTGGCTGCGATAAGCGAACTCATCCTGCCGTAATCGCTCCACGGCGAACTCCCGCGCCACATTATCGCCAGTCTCCGGCATGGAATCGGTCCCGTATAGCTCTCGCATCCGCGAGTTCACAAATCTCCAGCCTATTGTCGTATCGAAGATCTCAGCATTGCGCTGGAACGGCTCCTCAGACTTGCCCATCACCAGAGGAGCGCGCGACATTGACTCAACTCCACCCGCAATGGCGAATTCAATTTCGCCCAGAGCAATGGCGCGCGCAGCGGTGCCGACTGCATCCAGTCCCGAACCGCATAACCGGTTCACCGTTGCGCCGGAAATTGAGTCGGGAAGCCCGGCAAGCAGCAGCGCCATGCGCGCCACATTGCGGCAATCCTCGCCGGCCTGGTTCGCGCAGCCAAGAATCACGTCATCGAGCTGCGCCCAATCCACGTTCGTATTGCGCGCAATGAGCGCGTGAATTGGAATGGCGGCCAGATCGTCTGCGCGCACGCTGGCCAGCGCCCCGCCATAGCGGCCGATGGGCGTTCGCACGGCATCGCAAAGAAAGACAGGTCTCATCCGGCTCCTTCAAAAGCGAATCATGGCCAGCATTCGTTCTGCGATTTCCTGAACTCCAGGCAGCACAACTTCCATCAGCGCCACATTGTAGGGCAGCGGAATATCCGGCACTGCCATGCGCTCCACCGGCGCGTCGAGTTGAAGAAAAGCCTCGCGGCTCACAACTGCTGCAATCTCGGCGCCGAATCCCGCCGTCAGCGTATCCTCGTGCACGATGAGGCAGCGGCAGGTGCGTGCCACAGATGCGAGCACAGCCGCCCGGTCCCACGGAGCAATCGTGCGCAGGTCGAGAATTTCGACAGAGGCGCCGGATTGCGCGGCGGCCTGGACGCAGCGCTCTACCATCGCTCCCCACGTCACCACCGTCAGCTCAGTGCCGCTCTGCACGGTCTTCGCCAAACCCAGGGGTAGCACGAAATCATCGCCGGGATACGGCCGGCGCGCGGACGCGGCATCGAGCAGCGCGCGGTGTTCGAAAAAGATGGTGGGGTTGGTGCTCCGCATTGCGGCACGCAATAGGCCTGTTGCGTCTTCCGCGTTTGACGGGTATGCGAGCTGCCAGCCAATTGCGTGCGCGAACGTAACTTCGCTTGAAACGCTGTGCCACGGGTCGCCGCAGCGCGAACTGAATCCGCCTGGCATGCGCACGACAATCGGTGCGGCAAAGCGGCCTGCCGTGCGCCAGCGAATTGTGCCGCAGTCGTTCAACTGCTCGGTGGCTGGATCGGCATACTTGCGGAACTGGATCTCGACAACGGGACGCAACCCCGCCAGCGCCATCCCCACTGCATTGCCGACGATTCCTTCTTCCGAAAGGCTCGAGTCGAAGACACGGTCCACTCCGAATTTGCTTTGCAGCCCCATGGTCGCCGTGTGTACGCCGCCCTTTGCGCCCACATCTTCGCCAAAAATAAGCATTCGCGGATTTGCTCTTAATTCCGACTCGAGCGTGCGCCGGATGGCGTCGATCATGTTCGAGCGCGCAGGTTCAGGATGTGGTGCCGTCCCGGACTCTTCGACCGCCGAATCGCACGCGAATACATGGGTCGTAGCATTTCGGCGCGACGCGGCTGGCTCTGCAGCCGCCGCTGCTTCTGCGTAAGCGCGGCTTACCTCTTCGCCAGTCTCGCGCTCGAGTTCGTCCCACTGCCCATTCGAGAGAACATCCGGCACAACGTACCTGCGCAGATTTATCAGCGGGTCCCTTGTCCGTTCAGCCTCGATCAACCCAGCCGGCTTGTAGGCCTGCGTGTCCTGGCCGGAGTGGCCGCTGAGGCGCGGCATCGTGAGCCGCAGCAGCACCGGGCCAAAGCCGGATCGAACCCTTGCTACTGCATCGTGTACCGCTGCTGCTGCATCGGCAGGCTCGTCGCTGCCGGCTTCAAGAATGTGCAGCCCCGTAAACGAATGCAGATTCGCAGCGATATTTCCACCCGGAGTCTGCACCGTGGATGGCGCCGAGAGCCCATAGCCGTTATCTTCGATAAAGAAGAGCAGTGGAAGCCTGCGCGTGGTGGCGATATTGAGCGCAGCCCAGAATCCATTTGTGGCTACC
>JASIJW010000086.1:0-3365 GCA_030050035.1 Acidobacteriaceae bacterium
GCCGCGGCATCGGACTTATGGCGAAATTGAAGGCCTATGAACTGCAGGACCAGGGCCGCGACACGGTCGAAGCCAACGAAGAGCTCGGCTATGCCGCCGACTGCCGCGCCTACGAGCTACCCGCCGCAGCGCTCAAACTGATGGGCGTCTCGCAAGTCCGTCTGATCACCAACAATCCTGAAAAGGTCGCAGCCCTCGAGTCCGCCGGCATCAAGGTTACGGAGCGCGTTTCCGCCGAGGTCCAGCCGCACGAGACCTTCGAGCGCTATCTGCGCACCAAGCAGGAAAAGATGGGCCACATCTTCGACAGCGTGCTCGGGTATCCCGAAACCTAAACCATAAACAAGGGGAAAAACCACACTAGAGTTGCCAGGCTTCCTTTGCTGCCGCTAGAGTGAATCAACCTTCGGCGAGGTCATGCAATGGGTTCGAACCGCTCTGCTCCGGTAGCTGCTCCACCCGAACTGGAGAAAAAGGCAGCCTCGGCAAAGCCGGCAACGCTTCTGGCAAGCATCGCCGTGCTGATTGCAGGCGCGGCGTTTCTGCTGGTCACCAACCGCGCGGGCGCGCACTGGGCGCAGAGCTACGACCCTCTTGGACCGTGGTGGGTGTCAACCGTCCTGGCCGCGCTGCCGATCGTCGTGCTGCTCGGCGCGATGGCAATCTTCCGCGTGAAGGCGCACATCGCGGCTTGCGCCGGCCTCGCCATGGCGCTGCTTGTCGCGATTGCGATCTTCCACATGCCTGTGCGCCTGGCGCTCACCGCGGCCACCTACGGCGCAGGCTACGGCCTGTTCCCCATCTGCTGGATCATCCTGCCGGTCATCTTTCTTTATGAGCTGACCGTGAAAACCGGGCATTTCACCGCCTTGCAAGAAAGCCTGACCAGCATCACTGACGATGCGCGGCTTCAGCTTTTGCTCATAGCATTTGCACTGGGCGCATTTTTTGAGGGAACTTCGGGCTTCGGAACGCCGGTCTGCGTCTGCGGAGCCATCCTCATCAGCCTCGGCTTCCGGCCGCTCGAGGCCGCCGCACTGTCACTGCTGGCCAACACGGCGCCGGTAGCCTTTGGCGCGCTGGGCATCCCTATTGTGGCGCTGCACGGCGTTACCGGCATCGATCTTCTTCTGCTTTCGAAAACCATCTCGACAATTCTCGTCCTCTTCTGCCTGCTGGTTCCCTTCTGGCTCATCTGGGCCTATGCCGGATTGCGCAGAATGCTGGAAGTCTGGCCGGCAATACTGGCCGCCAGCATTACCTTTGCTGCGGTGCAGTTGTTTGTAGCGTGGTTCTTTGGCCCCACGCTGGTGGCGATCGCCGCGGCTTCGGCAACCATTGTGGCGCTGGTCGTCTTCCTGCGCTTCTGGAAGCCGCATCGCGTGCTCAATGCGCTCGGCGATGACATCACCGGCCAGGAGCGCATTGCACACAGTCACAGCGGAGCGAAGGTGTTTCGCGCATGGATGCCGTGGCTGGTGCTGAGCGCGGTGGTATTCCTCTGGGGAATACCGCGCTTTTCGCAATGGATGGACGCGCACACAACGGTCAAGCTGACCGTAACCGGGCTGCACAACGTGATCGAGCGCGTTCCGCCAGTGGTAGCGCGTCCCACGACCGAGACTGCCATCTTTACCTTCAACTGGCTTTCGGCAACAGGCACCGGAATTCTCGTCGCCGCCCTGCTCGCGGGACTGCTGATGGGCCTCGGTCCTGTCGATCTGGCGCGGTCATTCTTCCGCACGCTCTTCAACATCCGCTTCGCCATCATCACTATCGCAGCCATGATGGCCATTGGATACATCACGCGCTACTGCGGTCTCGACGCCACACTCGGGCTGGCGTTCGCGCGCACCGGCAGGCTCTATCCATTCTTCGGAGCGCTGATTGGCTGGCTGGGCGTGGCCAGCACGGGGTCGGATACGTCGTCCAACGTGCTGTTCGGCAGCCTGCAGGCAATGACGGCGCGACAGATCGGCGTTTCGCCCGTGCTGATGGCCTCAGCCAACTCTGCCGGCGGCGTGATGGGCAAGATGATTGCCGCGCCGAGCGTCGTGGTTGCCACAACGGCCACGCAGACCTACGGACAGGAGGGCAGGATTTTGCGCTTCGTCTTCCTGCACAGCCTGGCGCTGGCGAGTCTGGTGGGAGTGGTCGCTTATTTGATGGCGTACGTGCCGCCGTTTACCGTGTTGGTTGCGCACTAGCTGAAGAATCTGCGTAAAAGACGAAGGGCCGCGCAAAGGCGCGGCCCTTCGTCGCATTCGAGCTACTATCCCCGCAACCAGTCCTTGACTTTTTGCCCAATCACGTCGCGCCCTACGTCGCTGATCGCATTGGTGAGCGGAATCTGCTTGGGGCAGGCCTGCACGCAGTTCTGCGCGTATCCGCACTCCTGAATGCCACCGTCGCCGGCAAGCGCGCGCAACCGCTCTTCCTTGAGGACCTTGCCCGTCGGGTGGTTATTGAAGAGCTTCACCTGCGCAATCGTGGCCGCGCCGACGAAGCCCGTGGCCACATCGAACTGCGGGCAAACTTCCATGCAGCAGGTGCAGGAAATGCAGTTCGAAAGCGGATAACTCACCTCCTGCTGCTGCGGAAGGACACGCGGCCCAGGGCCCAGATCATAAGTGCCGTCGACAGGAACCCACGCTTTGACGCGCTTCAAATTTTCAAACAACACCGAGCGGTCGACCTGCAGGTCGCGCACCAGGGGAAACTTCGAAAGCGGCTCCAACTTGATGGGCTGCTCGAGATTATCGACCAGCGCCGAGCAGGCCATGCGCGCTTTACCATTGATGCGCATCGCGCAGGACCCGCAGATCTCCTCAAGACAGTTGGAGTCGTAAGTGATCGGCGTGGTCGGCTTGTCGTCGGCGGTGACCGGATTCGTCGCGATCTCCATCATCGCGGAGATGACATTCATGCCCGGCCGCCATTCCAGCTCGAACTTTTCCCATACGGCCGGCGCCTCGGGGCTCGCCTGGCGCTTGATCTCGAATTGAACCGTCCTGTTCGCCATGTTTCCTTTCTACTTCCGCCACAACACTCGTCCAAATACCTGCGGGGCTCGGCTTACCCGCAGATCCTTCGCTCCGCTCAGGATGACAGCGGCCGTTATACCGCTGTCATTTCGCGGCGTCATACCGCCGTGGCCGCGGCTTGATGAACTCGGTGTCCACGTCCTCGTACTCGATGTTCGGGCCCTGAGTGCAGCCGGTAAAGCTCGCCTTCGTGGTCTTCAAATACTTCCAGTCGTTGCGCTCGGGGAAATCCGGCTTGTAATGCGCGCCGCGCGACTCGTCGCGCAAAATAGCGCCCAGCGTGATCGTCCGCGAGAGCTCCAGCATGTTATAAAGCTGCCG
>JASIJW010000682.1:0-13600 GCA_030050035.1 Acidobacteriaceae bacterium
ATGCCCATGCAGGTTTGTATGGGAGCGACGATGCAATGCTCGTTTGGCATGGCTCCAAGCTCACTGGTAGTGCTTCCCACCAACAAGGTGTTCACGAACGAGATGCCGGACGCGAACATCATGGACCATATTCCGATGACCAACATCATGCCATTCGGAATGTGCCAGTCCCCGGCCAATCCGGAGGTTGCGGCGGCGACCGCGGCGGCGGAGGGCGTGCTGACACCGATGCCGTGCGTTCCCAATACACCGGCCCCATGGGTTCCTGGCGCTCCGACGGTTCTGCTGGCAAACTTTCCTACCCTCGATAACGTTTCGCAACTCGAGTGTGTCTGGGGCGGAGTGATTACTTTTACGGATCCGGGCGAGGAGACAGTCGAGGTGCCGTAGCCTCGCATCAGTGGGCTTTCACCAAGAGCAAGAGCGGGCTCCCGGAAAAGCGTCCCGACTGATTTTCCTCTTTGAAATTGCCTGGTCGAGATCAAGCATCGTTACGGAAGGCCTAAAATGCCGCAGCAATCGCTCCTTGCATTCGAGTTTGCAGCGCTGACCGATATCGGCTGCAAGCGCAGCAACAACGAGGACAGCTTCGGATACGATGCCGAACTGCAGATATTCGCCGTGTGCGACGGCATGGGTGGAAATTCTGCGGGTGAGGTTGCCAGCGGCATGGCGGTGCGCAGCCTGATCGATTCCTATGCTGCGAGTACGCGCGTTGACGCCGCAGTTGAACCGGTTGAGAACCGGCTGATGAGCGCGATTGTCAAGGCCAACCGGGTTGTGCGAGACGCCGCAGACAGCAATCCGGAACACTACGGCATGGGCACCACATTAGTGTGCGTTTGTTTCGACACCGAGCGTGCGGTGATTGGAAATGTCGGCGATAGCCGCGCATACCTTGTGCGGGACGGCTATTGCACGCAGATCACGAAAGATCACTCTTACCTTGAAGAACAGATCCAAAAAGGAAATATCACACCGGAGATGGCCGCCGCCTCAAACATGCAGTCCGTCATCACGCGCGCCATCGGTGCGGCGGAGGACGTCGAGCCGGACTTCTACGCGGCTCGATTGGAGCCCGGCGATATGGTTTTGCTGGCCTCGGATGGATTGACGCGGTATGCGAGCCCGGAACTGATCGCCGCAATGGCTGCCAGCGGCCGTGAACCGGAGGCGGTTTGCCGAGCGTTGGTTGAACACGCCAAGCAATGCGGCGGCGTGGACAACATTACCTGCGTTCTGTTGCGCGCCAACGAAGTACCGCAGGAGATCGGTCAATCGGAAGCTGCGGGGACTACCGCTCTTTAGACGCTATTTGACCACCGGCAGCGCGCAGGACAAGCCGGAGAAACCACCATTCACCAGAAGGTCGGCGCCCGCACCCGAAATCTCAAAGCTGGCCGTCTTCACACTTCCACCGGTTCCGCTCACAGTGTGTCCCGCGACTGTGGTCGCCGTATTGATCGGATAATCGAGCCGGTATCCTCCAGCGGTTCGAGAAATCTGCGCAGTTCGTACAAGTTGGAATACGGCCCACGTACCCTGGAAGGGCAACACCTCATTGTTGTCGTAGACGAGCGATGCTTTTTGCGCCGTAGCGGCGTTCCACGTGATTTGCTGGGTCGCAGTCCCGCTGGAGATGCGCTGGCCATCGACGACCAGTGTGGCGTTCGCGACTCCGTTCCCGGGAAGAAAATGCTCACTGAAGGTGAGGGTTGCAGACTTTGCTCCGGCCGGGTAAAGGACGGAGCTGATATGCGCAGCGCGGCCAAAATACTGCGCAAACCGGCTGGAAACGGGCTGCGGCGCAGCAGGATTGGCGACGTATTGGGCGCCCTGCGGGACCAAATACTGCTTGAGCAGCCCGTTGTACGCGGTCCAGAGAGCCCCTGTGTCCGGCGCGAATGCCGCGTCAACTTCCGCTGGACTGGCTTGAGCCGGCGAGTTGGGCGAAAAGGGGAACTTGGACAGAAGGGGCGTAATCGCCGCACAGATCTTCTGGCCGCTGCCGTTTGCGGCCGCGCCGGGGCTGGGCGCCAGCTTGGCGACACACTGGATCGGCGCCTGCATCAAGGCGAGCACCGTGGCCTCGGTGTGCATCTGCTGATCGACATTAAAAGACTGTGCCGTCTGCTGCGCGGCTCCGCCTGCGGCCACGACCTGTTGCGCGACCGGCGCAAAAACGGCTGCGTCCGTAGCCGCTGCAGGATTTTGCGAAGCGAGATCAACAGCGCCGGCCAGCTGAGAAAGAGCGGTGATGTACGCGGCATTACCGCCGCCGATCAACCGATCGGTTGCATTCGGATCAACAAGCGCCTGCGTGGGCTGGAAGGTCGAACGAATGTTGGGATCGGCGACGGCGGTGTTATGCGAAACCGTGTAGAAGAGCGCCAGCAAGGGCGATGCCGGCCCTGCCAACGCATTGAGATGAGCCGGCGCATCCTTCAGGCTTCCGCAAGCGCCTACGTGGGCCTCCATCAGGAATTCGTGCCACTCCTTGAGAAAGTCAGACGAATACTGGCCTGCAAGATCCTTGCTTACCTGCGCAGCGTTCAGCGCTTCGCCAGCCTGATTGCCGAGAACCCATGTTTCTCCCTGCGCGTACTTTTCCGGGTGCTGGATTGCGTCCTGCATGAAGCCGAAACCAGCGCGCGAGAACGCGCCGCGCACCACATGCGGGTCGGTTACGTAACTCGCGGAGCCCGGATACATCTTGTTGAAATCGATGGAAGGACTGGTCCGATCGGCGTCGGAAAGCATGGCCTGATAAATGCGCGTCTCGGCAAGAAATTTGGAGAGATAGGCACGCGTGTGCTCAACCATCGCCGAATCCGGCGCGATTGCGTAGGGAGGATTGCGTAAAAGCTCACCGGCATAGAAATCAATCTGCTTTTGCGCGAGCTGTTGCTGCTCCGGGTCAACGGTGCGGGCGCCAATCCAGTACTGGAGGAAGACCGGAGTCAGAAACTTCGCCTGGCTCTTCTCCGGATTGCTGGTGGTGATCAGATATGCCTTCAAGGGATTGTAAGCCGCAAGATAGGACCCGAAATCGCTGCTGGTTGCGGGACTGTCTGGCAACGAGCGCATGAACGCGAGGAGATTCTCCTGCGCTGGAGCAAGCAGCATGGGACGAAAATATTCGAAGTAGATCTTATGCGTTTGGGAGTCGAGCTGGGCTCCGCGATAGAGGCCGAAGCGGTAGCTGAGCGGGGCGCCATGGATTTCAAAACTGTCGAGTTGGACCATGGTCTGGCGAAGGTCATCGAGGGCGCTCAACTCATCGGTTCCGGGAAGACCGGCAGGAGCTTTGGACAACGTGCTCGCGGCAACTGCAACACGGCGTTCCAGTGCAGCGTTGTTTGAATACGACACCAGCAGGAACAGCAGCCATATGGCAAGCAATGCAGCGAGAGAACCATAAAGCGTCCTGCGAAACAAGCGCGCCGGCGCGGATTGCTTGCTTGCAGTGAGGGCGCTCTTATCGCCCAGGATGACCTCCGGAAGCAGGCGCGGGAGAAACGTCCATTGCGGCACGCGCATCGCCACCATCGTGGGCACAGCCGTCTGCGCGGCGGCTTCGGCGCGAGTCCTGGAAAGGTTCAGGAACTGAGTTGCGCCTGCTTCCTGCATGGCGGGAACCTGAACCGCCTGCGGAGCGCTGACGGCGCGTTCGACTACGCGAGGCCGAATGCCGGTGAAGTAGAACCCGCGAAGGTACGGATTGGCATGGAGTTGGCTGGGCTTGCAAACCTCCACCAGAAAATCTTTCAAACCCCTGCGCAGCTTGCCGAACTCTCTTGGGAACTCGTATAAGCCGGGCTTGTTCGCCGGCTCCGCTTCGCGATCCAGCATCTCGACGCGGAATTCACCGAGTTTGTACACGAGGCCGTCAATTGCAGAGGATACGGAGCGGCCGGCTTGATCGGCATAGGTTCCGGGCGTCGCGTCATTTCGGAGCAGCGTTGTCCCAAGAACTTGACGGACCTCGTCTTCCGAAAGGTTGCGCACGTACTCCTGAAAATGCGGAATGCGATCCGTTTTGGTGACGATCACATAGACGGGAATCGACATTCCCAGGAGCCTGGAGATCTGGCGCAGGTCTGCATTGGCGGAGCGGGCGAAGGCAAGCAAAGTTGCTCCTCCATCCTGCGCCAGCAATTGGTCCATGCTCAAGCAGACGATCGCGGCGCGCGGAGCCGCGCCAGCTCCAAACGCAGAGCGGTATGCCCTGGCGCGGGTGCGTTGGATCACCCGCGTGAGCCTCGACGCGTTTCCACTGATCGTGGTTCCAAGCTCGAGAAGTGCGGCGGTCCCGGTAAACCACAGGTTCAGACTCTCTGTAGACGCCTGTTCCGAACCGTGCGATGCAGTACCGGCGACCAATTCGGCGTCCATTCCAGACTGAACGACCGTCGTGGTCTTCGCCGATCCGCTTTGCCCCAGCAGGTAAACCAGCGGCAACTCATCGAGGGTCTTTACTCCCTGCGGCGAATTCCGCAGCTTGCGATTCACATCGTTCAGCAAGAGATCGATGTCGCCGGCTTCGCCGCCGCTTGCGCCGCTTGCTTCCTCTTCCTCCTGACGCTTGGACCTTCGGTGCATCACGATGATCGCAACGGCGGCGCCAATCCCGATGAGCAGAAGCACGATTACGAAAATGGCATACGCTGCTCCCTGCAAGTGCAGCAGCGCGGCAATGCCGAACGCCATCAGCGCGGCAAGAAGGACGACCAGAGCGGCAAGTATATAAACAATCAAAAAAATCTCCCGGTCGAACGGAATCAGAGGATGCGCGTCAGTCCGGCACTCAAGATCATCCAGAAGGCCGTGTACGACAGCACCGTGACCAGCGCCAGCGATAGGGCTGCGATGCCCAACCCCCGGCTCCAATAATCGATTCGCGAAGGTGGTTTGACGAGAGGGGCGGCACTGCCGGGCATAAAGGCGGCCTGGCCGCGAATGCGATCGATCTTCTCACGCGCCTGTTGAATGAGAGAATGAATCTCGCCGCTGCTTCGCGAAGAACCCCGTCCGCCGTTCTCACCTGTGGCGGAGAATGATGTGATGCTCGCGCTCAGCGCGTACCGCCCCTGAAACCCGAGAAGCATGCACAGGCAGTAGACCTCAAGGCAGTCTGCGGTTTCCGGCGAATCTGCGCGCACCAATAGAGCATGCAGGTGATCGAAAAACACTTCTCCGGCGCGGTTGTGTCCGAACATCTCTTCCTGCAGAGGGCGCTGCGCCCAGTCTGCAAATGCCGGGCTTTGCGCTTTCAGTACGGTTTCATCGAGCAACGCAACCACGGCAAAGAAGGCAAGCTGGTTGATTTCGCTGGAGTAGGCCAGAGCCTTGGCCTGTTCCATTGCCGACCTCAGAGCGGCTCGCACACTGGCGCGAAACTCCTGCGAGTTCGCGCTATTCTGCGATTGAACAAACGCCAGCCGCAGGATGACGGTAAAGGCATTCTCGTAACAGGACGCAAGGCTGTAGATGCGCGGGACATTCTGCTGCATCGGATTCTCCGAACCGTCGGGAGGACCAGCACTCTGAGCAGTTTTCCGTACGACGACCCGGAAAGGACGGGAAACAGGAGATACGGGTCCGAAAATGATTAAAATCATACCTCAAGAAACATGAACTGAACACGAAATCTTCCTGAGCTTGCGGAAACCAACAGGCAAAGCTCTAAAGGAAACGGCTACTTTACGCCGTCTCTACGCGCGTGTAAGCTCTCGCAATGAACTCTGGCGCATAAGGGGGGAACTATCCGATGTCTACGGAGAAAGTGAAGGAAGGAAACGAGAAACCGGAGGAGCCGGAAAACCTGAGCGCAACCGCGATGTTTCTTCGCGGCTTTGAGTCCGCGCCCGGCGCGAGCGGCGGCGCCGGAAACGCGCCCGTGACTCCGCAGGCATTCGATGCGAGAGAATTGGCGGCTTCGCCGTCTGCTACGGCGCCGGCGCAAGGGCAAGCCGAACCACGAGTTGAGACGCGGGGTC
Source organism: Acidobacteriaceae bacterium (assembly GCA_030050035.1). GTDB lineage: Bacteria > Acidobacteriota > Terriglobia > Terriglobales > Acidobacteriaceae > Telmatobacter. The sequence goes on from JASIJW010000682.1 coordinate 6,000, forward strand.
CGGCGGCTTCTGCGCCAGGTGAGTTTACCAATCTATTCCAAACCGCCGGGAGTTCCGCTTCTTCTTCCCCGCGCGGAGCCGACGCGGTGAAACCAACACCATCCGCACCCGCGGTTTCCACGGGGGCACAATCGGGGCCAGGCGAGTTTACCCGGATTTTCGTCAGCGCTCATACGCCGCCAGCCAGCACAGCGGCCCCAAAAGCCGACACGGCTTCGAATTCTGCTGCTTCGGGACCTGCGGCGGGTAGCCGCTCGAAAGGCTTCTCGTCACCCGGCTTGTCGGATTCGGCTTCGGGAGAAGGCGGCTTCACGCAGTTTTTTCAATCGGCCATGGAGCAGCCGGCGACTGCCCCAAATCCGAGTGCGTACGCATCCCCATCTACACCTCAAGCAGCGCCTCTACCGACGCCTCCACAGGCTCCGCCACAACCGCTTCCGTCAGGCCTGCAGGAGCCTTCCAGCCCCAAAGCGATCAGCCCCAGCGTAACGAGTCTCCTTTCTTCTCTGTCCGCGACCGGCTCTTCCGCTGCTTCTGCCCGGACTGAGCCCGAGCCATTTCGGCCTGCCCCGGCGCCTTCCTGGCACAGCCCCACCGCTCATCCTGCGGAACCGCCGCTCGAGCCCGGCGGCGTTACTCGGCTAATTCAGAAACTTGGGCATGAGCCGGCGCCGGTACCCGCGCCACCGATATCAGCCGCGCCGGCGGCTACCCCAGCGGATTCCGGTCTGGATTCGGGTCCGGGGGAATTCACGCGCATGATTTCGACCCTTGGCGCAACAGGCGCTTCCCCGAGCGCGCCGTCCGCTTCCGCACCGAGTGCAGCGCAGCCGGCTGCAGCGCCGCAGGTTCCAGCAGCACCGCCGGTACAGATCCCGGTCAAAGGCGCGGTTCAAGTCCCGGTAAAGGCGCCCGCGCCACCTGCTTCTGCTCCTCAGGCAGCGGCGCCCAAAATTCCTCCAATTGCGGTGCCCGCGCCGCCAGCGCCCAAACTTGCGCCTGCCCCTCCGCCAGCAGCAACCAAAGGCAAGTTCGATGCAATCGTGCCTCTGCTGCTGATCGTCAACACATTTCTCTTGATTGCAATCCTCCTGGTGCTGCTGTTCCAGCCGAGGGGACATTGAGATGGCCGCGTCGCTTCTGCTGCCCGGAAAAGCGGCGCATTTCTGAAGTTTTCTACGCCAGAAGCCCGTTCTCGCGCAGCAGCGCGTCGGTCCGTTCGAAGCTGTCGATCAAGACAATTCCCTGCGATCTGGCCTTGCCGGCCCATTGCGTGGCCTGGTCCTCGCTGAACTTCAACTCCTGGAGCAGGCTTACTAGGTCATCGTAGGTACTCGCTGTCGCCGGCCGCGTGTTCAGGCGGCCAGCATAGGGCAGAAAGACGAGTTCGAAGTGCGCCCGTGCACCTTCCCTGGCGGGTATCGCAGTGATACGAAGATTCCCTATCAGCTTTGGCATGTTCTGCTCCCTGGAATGATGCTTCGAATTATCTCATTCCCGCAGGTTTACATGTCGCTTCGGACGCATTTTGGTCGTGTGCCGCCACCACAAAGCCACGCTCAATCAGTTTCCGCAACATGGCTACACATTCCGGCTGGACTTTTTCCAGGGGTGCATCCACCTTCCGAGAAAACAGTTCGACCGCCTCTTGCACCGTTCTATTACCGTCACACATCACCAGAAACTCAGCAACGAGAGGCTGAGTGTCGACTTGAAACGGAAAACCGTTGATCAGCCGCAAGACTAGTGACTCAGCGGCCCACCCGTTCGGGCCAGGCCGGGCAATCTGTTCCAGCCGCGCGTTTTCGGAGAGCCGCAGGCGGAGACTGAGCAAATCTGCGCTGCTCTCGTGCTCACGCAACAGATCATGTGCGGCAAAGGTTTCGAGGATCAAATCCCCCAGAACGCCGGATGCCTTCGATGGCACTTCCTCGAGGCGAATGAAATTTTTTCCCTCGCGCCGGCGCATCACGATCAGCCCGTCGTGAATCGCCTCCACGCCACGCCGGCGATAGTAATCCATGTAGCCTTGATAACTTGCAGCATCCTGAGAGGTGTCTTGCGAGGTTTCGCTGATGCGATGCTGGGCATACTCCTCGGGATCCTGCGTCAGGCCCTTCATCACCCAGGCATCACAGCCGGTGCCCGTGAGCCACTCCGCCAACCGCTCCTCCCACGACTGCCCCTTCACCTGGGCCCATTCGCAGAGCATCTCAAGGTAGCCGCCCTCGTTCAGGTACGCGGGCGCCTGCCGCACCAGCATGCGGCATAGATCGTCAAGTTCCATCGGATTGTCGCAGAACATGTAGTCGGCCTGCGGAGTGATGAAGAAGGGTGGGTTAGAAAGGATCAGGTCAAAGCGCCTTCCGTCCACGGGACTGAACAGGTCGCCAGCCAGAACCTCAATGTTTTCAATTCCATTCAGCCGCGCATTGAAGCGGGCACAATCGACAGCGCGCTCGTTCAGATCGGTGGCGACGACCGTGTCGCTAAATGCCGCAGCCCAGAGACTGAGGATGCCGCTGCCGGTGCCCAGATCAAGGGTTGTGCGCGCGTGCCGCCGCACGGCAAAGCGCGCCAGGAATTTACTGGTGGGATTCGGCCACAGCACCATTTCCCCTTGCTTTCGTTCTATTGCACTGGGATGATCCGCTGCAACCAGGAATTCGTCGGTCGGCAAAAGCATGACCGAGGGATGGAGAGAATCTCCGGCCGCAACCAGCAGTCCAGCTTGAAGGAGCAACTGAAGGATATTGCCGGGAACGAGGCTGGCAGCCTCTGCCGCGTTTTGAGGAACCGCCAGCCAGAACCATCGCAGCAATGCGTTCAGCGTAGAAGGTTCCGAGGTACGGTCCAGAAGCCTCGCCAGGTTGCGAAGCCGGGGCGACGGCAACTCAGCCGCCCCGAGATGCTTGCGCAGGTGCGGTTCGGTGTAGCCCGCCTCCTGAAAAAACGCGCGAATCCTTCTGGAGTCGTCGACCGGAAGTGGTGTGAGCATGACACACACCTTATCCCGGATCACGCCGCGGAGCAATGGACGCTAGAGGAAATCGCCAATCTGGCAAACTGAGACACTACCTACTTTTTAATTCACTTGACCCGCACATTCGACTATGGTATCTACTTACACGCAGCTGAAATGCGCAGACGGAACCCCTTGTAGTGGGTCTAAGTTCGTTTTCCGTCTGCCGTAGTTGCGTTTGTCTTAGCAGGACCCGGGCCCTTCATTTTTCGCCTTCATAGAAAGCGCCTCATCGAAAAAACGATGGGGCCGCCGCAAGTTTTCCGTCGAACACAAGTCGGCAAATCTGCCGGAGGGACAAATTATGGCTAAACAAAGTGCTCAACACAAGCTGGATCGCGTCCGTCCGCCACGGGTGCAGATCACCTATGACGTTGAAGTGGGCGGCGCAATTGAAATCAAGGAATTGCCATTTGTCGTCGGCGTGCTCGGAGACTTTACCGGAAACCCGGAACAGCCGCTTCCCAAGCTTAAGGAACGGAAGTTCGTCGAAGTGAATCCTGACAATTTCGATACCGTGCTTGAAGGCATGAAGCCGCACCTGTCGTTTTCGGTCGAGAACAAGCTGAGCGACGAAGCCGATGCGCCCAACCTCAAGATCGACCTGAAGTTCAGGAAGATGGACGATTTTGAACCCGGCAATGTTGCCAAACAGGTGAAGCCGCTGAAGGAACTCCTGGATCTGCGCACCAGGCTCAGCGATCTGCGCGGATCGCTCCAGGGCAACGACAAGCTTGAGGAGTTGCTGCTGGAAGCCGTTGGCAACACGGAAAAGCTGGAAAAGCTCAAGGGCGAGATCGGAACAGGAGGAGAAAATGCCTGATACCGTACTGAACGAGCAAGCAGCTGCAGCGGCGGCAACGGTCGAATCCAGCGAGGCGAGTCTTCTCGAACAGATCGTCGAGCAGGGACGGTTCGGCGCGGAGGCTGCAGCCCGCGAGCGCGGCAAGGATCTGGTCAAGGAGTTTGTGGCGCAGGTCCTCGAAGGCTCGATGACCATCGCTAAAGACGCGGAGATGATGATCAATGCGCGCATTGCGCAGATTGACCACCTGCTCTCCATCCAGCTCAATGAGATCCTCCACCATCCCTCTTTCCAGAAGCTGGAAGGCTCATGGCGCGGCCTGAAGTATCTGATGGACAACAGCGAGACCGGAGTGGGTCTCAAGATCCGGGTGCTGAATACCACCAAGAAAGAGTTGCTGCGCGATATCGAAAAGGCGCCCGAGTTCGATCAGAGCGCCTTGTTCAAGAAGGTCTACGAGGAAGAGTATGGAGTCTTCGGCGGCGCACCGTTCGGAGCATTGATCGGCGACTTTGAATTCGGCAAGCATCCGGAAGACATGGCTTTGCTGGAAGGGGTTTCGCATATCGCCGCACAAGCGCACGCGCCGTTCCTCAGCGCCGCAGCTCCTGACCTGATGAACCTTGAGAGCTTCACATCGCTCGATGCTCCGCGCGATCTGGCCAAGATCTTCGACAGCACCGAGTATGCCAAGTGGAAGGGTTTCCGCCAGAGCGAAGACTCGCGTTACGTGGCATTGGCGCTGCCGCGCACGTTAGGGCGGCTTCCCTACGGCGCCGACACGAAGCCGATAGACGAGTTCCGCTACGAGGAGCACGTGGACGGCACCGACCACTCGAAGTACCTGTGGATGAATGCCGCATATGCGCTTGGGACGAAGATGACCCAGTCCTTCTCGCTGTATGGCATGTGCGTGGCTATGCGCGGCGTCGAAGGCGGCGGCCTGGTGGAAGGTTTGCCGACTCATACCTTCTCCACCGACGAAGGCGATATCGCACTGAAGTGTCCCACAGAGATTCCGATCACAGATCGCCGCGAAAAGGAACTGGCAGATCTTGGGTTTGTGCCCCTGGTGCACTGCAAGGGCACAGATTACGCTGCGTTTTTCAGCGTGCAATCGTGTCAAAAGGCAAAAACCTATGACAGCGATTCCGCCAATGCGAATGCCCGGCTCTCCACGCAGCTCCCGTACATCATGGCTGTCTCCCGGTTTGCGCATTATCTGAAGGCGATGATGCGCGACAAGATCGGCAGCTTTATGTCGCGCGAAGAGGCCGAGCGGTTCCTGAACCGCTGGATCACGAAGTATGTCACCCCAGACGATTCCGCTTCGCCAGCGACGAAAGCCGAGCGCCCACTGCGCGAAGCCCGCATCGATGTGAGCGAGGTTCCCGGAAAACCCGGCGTGTATCGCGCCGTAGCGTTCCTGCGTCCTCACTTCCAACTGGACGAACTCACCGTTTCTCTGCGCCTGGTTGCGGAGCTTCCTGCACCCGCAAAGTAGACGCAGTACGCCTGATTGTTACTGGGCGGCTGGATGCTCCTGCCGCCTGAAACCGTGCTGTAGTTGAGCCAAGGAGATTGCAATGGCAGTTAACGCGTATTTGATCATCGACGGCCGTCCTGGCCCCAGCACCAGCAAACAGAACGCCATCGATATTCTCTCGTTCAGCTTCGGAGCTACCCAGACCGCGGTAATTGGCGTAGGCTCCTCCGGCGGCGAAGCCCGCTCTGGCCGCGCGAACCTCCACGACGTCAGCATCATGAAGGTGGTGGACAAGACGTCTCCGCTGCTCTTTGACGATTGCGTGACGGGCAATTACCTGGCCACAGTCGATATCATCTACGACAAACCCATGGGCGATGACCAGCAGGACTATTACAAGATCCACATGGAAAACGCCCTGATTACCTCGATCCAGCACTCGGGCTCGTCGGAGAATCCAGTGGAATCGGTGAGCTTCGCCTACAGCAAGATCAAGGTGAGCTATAACCCCGAAGAAGGCGGCGCGCTCCAAGGCTTTATCGACAAGGGCTTTGACGTTTTGAAGCTCAAACCCTGGTAAAGGCGCTGGCAATGCCAACCGTACCCATCAGCGCAATCGAACTGTTCAAGGCAGGAAAGGTGCGAGAAAGCATCGAGGCGCTCACGGCTTACGTGCGCGACCACCCCTCCGATGTTGCCCAACGCACCTTCCTCTTTGAATTGCTGTGCTTTGCCGGCGAGTACGCGCGGGCAGAGAGGCAGCTTGCGGTGCTGGCGGACGGAAGTCCCGAAAGAGAAACTGGCGCGGTTGTGTACTACGCCGCACTGCACGCTGAGAAAACACGGCACGAAGTTTTCGCCAATCGCGAGTTTCCGCAGGGCTCGGCGCTGTGCCCACCCGGCGAACTGAATGGAAAGCCGTTCACGGATTTGCGCGATGCCCATCCCGCTATTGGAGCGCGGATGGAGGTTTTCGCAGCAGGCTCCTGCGTATGGCTTCCGTTTGAACACATCGCGTCCATTCAGATGGAACAGCCACAACGATTACGAGACACTCTTTGGGCGCCAGCGCTTGTGCAGGCGGCGCCGTCTTTCCGCGGGATGGATCTCGGCGAAGTCCTGATGCCGGCCATTTATCCGTTTTCCTGGGAGCAGCCGGAAGAGGAGGTCTGGCTGGGGCGCGTCACCGAGTGGTTTGCCGATGAGGAAGGCCGGGAATCTCCTGCCGGCCAGAAGATGTTGCTTGTAGACGGCGAGGAGTTTCCGTTCCTGGAACTCCGCTCGCTCACATTCCACCACGCCGATCCGGCGACAACCAATTGACCTATATGCAGCGCAGTTCGAAGATCTCTCACCATGCCAATCCGCGAAGACATTCTGGCTCCCATTCCCGGCGATAATCCGAGCGGCATTGATCTGCGCTACGACAACAAGCTCCTGGTCTTCGACAAGATCAAAGAGGCTCGCCGTCAGGACGACGATCTCGCCCAGGGCGCATGGCAGACCGAGCGCAAGACAGCCAATTGGCCAGTGGTCATGAAGTTGGCTCAGGATTCCATTGCGACGAGTTCGAAGGACCTGCAACTGGCAGCCTATCTGACCGAAGCTCTTCTGCAGACGGAGCGATTCCCCGGATTGCGCCAGGGTCTCGATCTCACCTTTCGAATGCTGACCGAATTCTGGGACACAGTTTATCCGGTTATCGAGGATGACGATCGCGAGCTTCGCGCCCGCCCCTTGGCATGGATCGGCTCCATGCTCGATCTTCCCCTTCGTTCCACGCCAATCGTGACTGCGGGTTACACGTTCATCGCGTACAAGGACTCACGCACAGTCGGCTACGAAGACCAGGTTAAGACCGACAAGGACCGCAAAGCGCGAAACACCATGCTGGAGAGCGGCAAGATTGCGCCGGAGGTGTTTGACAAGGCTTTTGCAGAGACACCGAAGGCCTTCTATGCGCAGACGGAGAAAGACCTCGACGCTTGCCTGGAAATTATCAGCAGAATGGACGCATTTTGCGACGAGAAACTCGAGGGCGACTCCCCTGGATTCGCAAAATTGAATAAGGCGCTGACCGAGGTTCGGCAGACGATTCATCAGCTTCTCGAAAAGAAGCGCGAAAAAGAGCCCGATCCGGTCGAGGAAGTTCCCGCAGAGGTTGCGGCTGAAGGGTCTTCATCCGCCGATCAGGGATCGGGAGCAACCGCGTCCGGCGCAGCATCTTCACTGGTGGCAGAGCCAGCCGACCGCCGGCAGGCGGTTGCGGCGGTCGTGGGCGCCGCTTC
>JASIJW010000683.1:0-7625 GCA_030050035.1 Acidobacteriaceae bacterium
GGGTGTCGAAAACGCGGGCGTGTTGTCCGCGCCTGTACCAGTAATGCCGCTCGAACCCGAGGAATAGGCGCAGCCGGCAACGAGGCCCATGTTGCCGATGGGGATTTGAATAGGAGCTGCCGCAGATGGCGCGCCGCTGCCGCACAATGGAGACGCGGTGCGGCAGATCAGGTGCACGAAGTGGTCGTTGTAGCCGGCGAGCAGAATGTTGCCGTAAGGATCGATGCCAACGCCGCGGGCGTCGGCGACGGGGGTGGTGGGCGTGCCTGTTGCTGCCACGCAGCCGTCGCCCGAGGAGTCGACTTTGGCGGAGCAGGCTGTGCCGCCGCCGGCAGCGAGCGTCATTATGCCGGAGTTCGGATCGATCCGGTGCAGGACGCCCTTGATGTCGTCATTCACAAAGACATCGCCGAAGGCATCCACCACGACACCGCTCTCGGGATCGTTGCCGAAGATTCCGTTGACGGCAAGGCAGCCGTCTCCGAGGGCGTCGGTGGAGAGGACGCCGGCCGGCAGGTTTGGGCATTGCGTTCCTGCTGTGGCGGCCATGGGCGAAGTTCCGCCCAACGTGGTCATGGTGTAGGGGAGGGCGATGGGAGCCTGGGCCGCAAGACTCAGGCAGGCGCACGAAGACACAAGTGTAAGAACGGCGGCGAACAACCGGCGCATCAGAATGCCTCCAAGAAAGGCCCGCTGATTTTTCAAGAAATCGCGGGAAGAATTGGGAGCCAGGGAGGGTTTTGTGGTCTGACCTCTGGACGCAGGCGATTATTGTTGCGGGCGTTGACTCGTGTCAAGTGAAAAAACGCGAAACAGGTCGAAACAGGTAAAGAAGCGGCGCAGAGGGCTGAATCGCCCGGGAGGATCAGGCCAGTTTACGGCGCTTTGGTCTAACCACAGGGTGCTGCGAGGACGTTCGGCGAGGGGTTCGGGCGGGAGTTGAAATGCTATCCGGGTGATTGCATCAGCGCTGCCAGGCGGGCTTGCGGCGAGATCAATGCTGGCCAGCGCGGTATGCCTGAACGGTGGTGGAAAGCGGCGTGCCGCGAACGGAGGAGACCTTCAAGAGAACCTGGAAGTAGGGCAACTCGGAGACGTGCAGCAACTTTTTGAAGGCCGAAAGCTGATCTTCGGAGAGTAGAAAGTCTCCGGCTGCTTCTGTCGCTTCGGCATTCGTGCCGTCGATGAGCAGGACCACGCCGTTATGGCTGGGGTTGGGGAGGAAAGCAATGACGCAGTAGCCGACAGAGCCGGTTTCTGGATAAACCGCCTGTTCGCCTGCGGCAGGGGCGCGGTTGATGACGCGGGGACTGTCGAACTCGGTGATGAAGTTCATCTGATTATCGAAGATCTCGTCCCAGGGATTGGTTTTGCGCGCGCCGATGAGGATGACATTGTCGTGCTTGACGAGGTCGGGCATGTAGTTGCGCGCGTTGTAAAGATGCAATTGCTTGCCCAGTGGATCGAGCGCGAGGATGCGGCGCGCGAGCATGAATTCGTCGGGGCTGGCCAGGTTCCACGAGAGAATCCGATTGAGCGCCGCGTGCATATCGGGGCTGTAGGGACCGGCCTGCAACTGCCCGAAGTAGCTGTGGGCCAAATACTGGTCGAGAGTGAACGTCTGCCGGCTGAGAGCCTCGGTCAATCCAATGCCAGCGTCGGAGATAACAACGTCCGTGCTCGGGTTGGCGCTGAGTATGCCATTCCATAGTGCCGCCACAGAGGGCCGATACTGCCAGGCGAATATGGACTGGCGCAACGCGCGGTACTGGCTCCAGAAGTAAATGCAGGCAACGGCAAGAGCAAGGATCAACACCCCGGCCGCCAGAGACGCGGTCTTCCCACGTGCTTTGGGCGCAAGGGGCGTGGTTTGCGCCGCGGGTGTTGCGGGTTCGGTGAGGACTTTCTGGGTGTGGAGCGGGATGCCGGCAGAAACTTCCAGTTGGACGGCGCGGTACCGGAAGACGGGAATATAGCTGCCGCGCGGAATCTCGACGAGCAGCTTCTCGTTCGCTCCCTCGGAGTTAAAGTAAGCCTCGATGCGCCGGCGCAGGTCGCTGACATTGGTGCGAACGATATTGTCGACGCTGGTGTCGTAGGAATCCGGCCGATTGAAGATCCGGGCCCCGATCTCCTGCTCGTGCAGCCGGTCGCAATGTTCGTCCAGAGACCGTTTTCCGAGAAAGAAGAGCAGTTCCTGCAGGCGGGCGGAGCGCCGCAATTGCCCGCTCGCGCAAAGACGCTCGAGCAGTGCCCAGCAGGCCAGCCTGTCGGGTGTCTCGGCTGCCGGCAAATTCTCTTCTTCGCGCAGTTCCAACGTATTAGTTTCGGGCACGTGATCTTCGGGCATCTTGTCTTCAGGACGTCATGGTTCAACCGGACCCCTGACGGCCCTTCCATCCTCCCAACCGGATGCGGTTCTTCACCGTAAGCCGTCCGTGGGGCCACATATTTGGCTACGTATTTCCGGCCAATGAGTCGCGAAAAAATTCTATTCCACTGAGACAGACATTCTCAACCTGAGGGCGCGTCCTGAAACTGGCCGTTGAGCGGCCCCGGATCCAGTTTTAGACCTGATATTGGAGCGAACATAATCTCCGGGCGCAGACTGCGCCGCCCTTGAAGCATTCCCAGGCGGCACTTGGGGGTTACGGCGCTCGCAAGCTAGTCCAAATCACACAAATCAGACCGGTTCCAGGCTGCGAATCGTTCGATGTGCGAAAACCCGCTGAAGATTGAGATCCACAAAAATTCCGCTGGCGACCACAGTGGTGCCCACTGTAGTTCCACTGAGAATTGACTTGTTCGTTGTAATGCCAGAGGCTCATTGTTATCCGGCCGTAATAAATCCTGGCGGGCGGCATCGCTACGGTTCTCCTGTGCTGCGCGCGTTTCGAAGAAAGCTTACTCGCAGCTCTCGAAGCATCGGCCCGGCGACGCGCGAGTTGGAGCGGGCACCGAGAAGGCGCTTGGGAAAGCAGTTTTCGGAGACCGGTACGCGGCCCATTCCGGGATCATGCAGTTCGCCGGGACAGTGTTCTGGCGAATTTATTAGGACAACAACGTGGAGCAACACCATTGGAGGCGTGGAAGAAATGAAGCAGGTGATAAGAACAATTAGTTGGAAGGCGCTCTTCCCGGTCTGTGCAGCAGCGATCTGGCTTTTGGCGGCAAGCGGCCGCAGCGAAGCCCAGCTGACCACTACCGGCACCATCAGCGGATTCGTGGTGGATCAGTCGGGAGCGGCAGTGCCCGGCGCCCAGGTAACCATTACCGAGGTTGAGACCAGGACAGTGACGCGGACGGATTCAAACGCTACCGGAAACTTTGTCCAGGTGGGACTGCCTTCGGGCCACTACGACGTTTCCGTTTCGGACCCGGGCTTTTCGATCTACCGCGAGACCAACATCTATCTGGAGCCGATGGCTACGTACTCGGTGCATGCGACGCTGAAGCCCTCGAGCGTGGCGACGACGGTTACTGTAAGCAGCACTGCAGCGCAGGTGCAGACCGTAACATCGGAGATTTCTGGCACAATTTCCGGCGAAGAGGCGCAGGAGCTGCCGCTGAACGGGCGGAATTTTGAGCAGCTTGGCTCGCTGATGCCGGGCGTAATCAACAGCTCGCCAGTGGCGACCATGGGCACGGGCGGTTACAGCACGACCAACACTCTGCTGGTGAACGGCGGAACAACGACCGGCAGCGGCGGCTCAGGCGAGACGGGAGCGATCTATTACCTCGACGGATTGTGGATCTCTTCGAACGTGGTCCACGACGAGAACATCGTCACGCCGAACCCGGACGAAATCACCGAAGTAAAGGCGCTGCAGAACAACTTCAGCGCGCAGTACTCGCTGATGGGCGCAAGCGCCATTGTAGTGGAAACCAAGAGCGGCACCAACACCTACCACGGCGACGCATGGGAGTTCCTGCGCAATACCGATCTGAACGCAACCCAATACTTCAGCAAGACGCCGACGGTGATGAACTGGAACATCTTTGGATACGACCTCGGTGGTCCACTCTTTGTGCCGCACCTGTATTCGCGCGACAAATCCAAGACCTTCTTCTACTTCAACCAGCAGTGGGTGCGGCAGGAAGCGGGCGGACAAACCACGGGCCAGGCTCCGCTGGCTACGATGCGCGGGCAGGGGACGCCGAACAACGAGCTGCTGTTCCCCGGAACCAGCGCTTCGCCGATTCCGGGTATCGGCGGGCCTTATGGCATCGCTTATCTGACCGATCCCAGCCTGCCCTCGGGGCATTGCAAGGCAGGCAGCACTACTTCCTGCTTCCAGCAGGATTCAAACGGCAACTGGATCATTCCGGCCGCGCGCGTGGACACGAACGCTCTAGAACTTCTCAACGCGATCGTTCCCTTGCCTAACGACATATCGACCGGCACATATAGCGCGACCAGCGCAGCAACCGATTACCTGAACACCAACCCCACCATCACCGACCAGGTGGACTTGCTCGGCAAGGTGGACCACGATCTTACCTCCAAGCTGCGGCTCACCGGCGAGTACATGGTGGAGGAACAGACCTACAAGGGTGGCAACCAGGGAAGATTCGGCACGCCCTGGACTACGAACTACGATCTGTTTGACACCGACGACCAAGGCTTCCAAGTCCAGCTGAGGCAGCTTCTCTCGCCCACGATGACCAACCAGACCAGCGCGTCGATTGGCATTTTCGACGGGACTCACGACATCGGCGGGGTTCATCTACTGTCCGACGTCCCGGGATTCAACCAGACTCTGCCCTATCGCGGCTCCTACGTGCAGAACTACCTGCCCAGCATTGCGCCCTCGAACGGCTGGACAAAGTTCGGCACGTCGTCGAACTACATTGTGCCGCGTGCAACGGAGCTGCATGACACGATCACAGACGACTGGAGCTGGGCGCACGGCAAGCACTTCCTGCAGGCCGGCTTCACCATGTTCCTGGGCACGGAACGCCACTGGTCCGCGCCAAGCGTTGTTCAGGGATACCTCGCCTTCAGCGGTTATGCAACGGGCAACTCCATGCCGGACTACCTGCTCGGGCTGGCGTCCAGCTTCAGCCAGGGCAGCGCCGGCGTCCGCACTTACGCGCACTACAAGCTCGCTTCCCCGTACGTTGAGGAGACGTGGCATGTGGCGCGGCGGCTCACAATTTCGGGCGGCTTGCGCTACACGTACATGCCTTGGCCAACGGAGCAGGCAGGATTTATCGACGACTTCAATCCGGCTCTGTTCAATTCTCAACAGGCTCCGGCGGTTTCAACTTCCGGCGTGATTACAACCCCCAGCGGAGGTTACAACCCCACCAACGGCATCATCCAGAACGGCCTGAATAGCGTTCCGCTTAACCTGAGCAGCGCCCACAAGAGTTACTGGGCTCCCGTGGGCGGCTTTGCATGGGACGTTTTCGGGAACGGTAAATCCTCGCTGCGCGGCGGCTTTGGCCTGACGTATTACGAGACTGCCGGGCAGGGATGCGACGAGGGAGGCTGCCTCGGTTATCCCACGGTGAACGCCGTGAACCTGACCACATCCAACTTCGACGATCCGGCCGGCGCGTTAACAGCACCCACCGTGCCTACGGAAAGCGGCGAAGATCTTCAGAACTATCGCGCCAGCCACATCGAGACCTACAGTCTGAGCTGGCAGCAGCAGTTTGCGACTAACTGGATCGCGTCAGTTGCCGGAGCAGGCAGCATTCAGGGCGCCGGCAGCACCAACATCAACATCAATCAGTCCGGCCCGGTGACGGTGAGTGGAGTAAGTTACAACTTCAATCCGAACCTCAATAACATCTCCGGCTATTCGAACGCGTACTACGCTCCCTACCAGGGATACGGCAACATCACTTACAACGAGAACATCGGCAAGAGCAACTGGAATGCTCTGGAACTTAGCCTGAAGCACCAGACCACAAAGAACCTTTACCTGACGGCTGCATATACGTGGTCGCACGGCCTTGATAACTTCGGCGGATTCCAGAACGCGTATAACATTGCCGCAGCCTACGGAAACTCCAGCAACGACATTCCGCAGGTGTTTACGGTAAGCGCGATTTACTATCTGCCGCGTCTGCAGTACTCGCGGTGGTGGGTGAAGCAGTTGCTGGGCGGCTGGCAATACTCCGACATGACCACGCTGCAGAGCGGCGGCACAGCCACTATGGGCTTGAGTGGCACGGGCGTCAACGCCTCAGGAGGCTCCGAACCCAGCCTTGGCCTGGCGACGCGCCCGAATCAGGTGGCTCCGGTTACTTACCCGAAGCAATGGCGGAACCCGGGCACGAGCCTTTGGTTCAGCACGACCTCCTATGTAAAGCCAACCAGCGGCTACTTCGGCACCGTGGGTAACGGGACAATCCGCGATCCGGGCACCGAAGACTTCAACATGGCCCTGTACAAGACCTTTGCGTTTACCGAGCGTGTGCACCTGCAGTTCCGTGCGGAATTCTTCAACGCGCTTAATCACACCAACCCCAAGGGCCCAACCACTACCGTGGGAAGTGCTTCGAATGGCGAGATCAGCACTGAACAAGAAGCCCGCGAGGGACAAGGCTCGTTGAAGTTGTCGTTCTGATTCGAACCGACGCCGGCTCGCCCTCGCGAGCCGGCGCTCGGAAGGCCGGGATCTCTCTACGGCGCGCGCGTCCCCATGAACGGCCGCGAAGAATCCCCGCTGCACTCAAGTTCGTCCCTGTTACTGTCCGGCGGCGCTGCTCAATCTGTCGCTGCAACCTCCACCTTTGTCGGCGGTGCGCCAGCCTCAACTAACAGTGGAATTGGCAAGCAAAGAACGGGACCGGCAGTGATGAAAGAGCAGATCGGAATCGTTGCGGTGGGGCTGATAACGTTGTCCCTTTGTGCCGGCGCTCAGATACATAGCCCAGGTGCGGTTTTCCGGCTGGGAGTTTTTGATGGCGCTTCGAACGAGTTCGCACCGGGAGCGCCGTCGTCGCAGGTGGTTGCCGATGCCGCCAGTCCGGATTTCGCTGCGCGCTGGTACGCGAGCCAGCCTGCCGATCGCGGAAATACTTCAGCCGCAACGGCGCCGCGCGCGATTCGTTTTTCCATCAGCGGCGCGCCGGCTGCGGCTTATCGGCTGCGCGTCGCTTTGCTCATGGAGAGCCGGAGCCTGCCGGCGTTGCGCATCTGCGTGAATGAGCACTGCGGCCTTTTTTACCCTGACTCGCCGCTGGATGCGCGGATGGGCGACTCCGACGATACTTTCCAGTCTGTGCACGCTCCCGCCGATATTTCGTTCGTCTTTCCAGGGAGCTTTCTGCACTCCGGCGAAGATCGGATGACTTTTCAGGCAATCCAGTCGCCGGACCGTGTTGTGGACGACGCAAGCCTGACCTACGATGCGATCGAGCTTGATACAGCCGCGGCCGCCGATCTTGCACCAGCATCGGTGTCGGCGGTTCAGCCAACGGTCTTCTATGTGCGCCAGGGCAGCGGGCTGAAGGAACTGGTAGATGTTTACGTGCGCGGCAGCGGGCGGGCCGGAGCAAATGATTTTCTCCAGCTGATGGTTGGTGATAACCGGTTTCGCGCTCCGCTGACTGGCGATGAAGATTTCGGTGAACGGAGAGCCGAGTTTGCCGTTCCCGCGTTTCCTGCA
>JASIJW010000684.1:0-4844 GCA_030050035.1 Acidobacteriaceae bacterium
GTGCGCAAGGGCGTGTTGAAGGAATCGGAGCTCGATGAGCTGGTAGCGCCGATGCTCTTCTGGAAGTTCGAAATGGGCCTCTTCGACGATCCGTATGTCGATCCTGGCGAGGCCGAGCGCGTGGTCGGATGCGAGGAACACGGCCAATTGGCTCTCACGGCTGCACGCGAGGCTATCACTCTGCTTAAGAACGAAAACGGCATTGCTCCGCTCGACATGAGCAAGATTAAGACTCTCGCGGTGATTGGGCCGAATGCCGACCGCACGCTGCTGGGCGGATATAGCGGCCGGCCTAAGCATGAAGTCACGGTGCTCGAAGGCATCCGCGAGAAAGTTGGTAAGCAGGCCAGTAAGCAGATCAAGGTGCTCTACAGCGAAGGCTGCAAAATCACCATCGGCGGCAACTGGAACCAGGATGAAGTTGTTCCCAGTGACCCAGAGGAAGATCGCCGCCAGATCGCCGAAGCGATCAAGGTTGCACGCAAGGCCGATGTGATTGTGCTGGCCATAGGCGGAAACGAGCAGACCTCCCGTGAAGCCTGGGCGCTGAACCACATGGGCGACCGCACCAGCCTTGACCTGATCGGCCGCCAGGAAGAGCTGGTGAAGGCGATGCTGGCCACGGGCAAGCCGGTAATCGTGTTTCTCTTCAATGGACGGCCGATTTCCATTAACTATTTAGCGCAAAATGTGCCTGTCATCTACGAGTGCTGGTATCTGGGCGAGCAGACGGGCCGCGCAGTGGCCGATGTGTTGTTCGGCGACTATAACCCAAGCGGCAAGTTGCCCATCACCATTCCGCGCTCTGCCGGCCATTTGCCGGCGTTTTACAACTACAAGCCATCGTCCCGCCGCGGCTATCTCTTCGACGATGTCTCGCCGCTTTACGCGTTCGGATACGGCCTCAGCTATACCAGCTTCTCGATTGCCAATCCTCGGCTGACGAAAAAGAAAATCCGGCGCGAAGGATCGACACGCGTTCTGGTGGATGTAACCAATACCGGCAAGCGCGAAGGGACTGAAGTGGTGCAGCTCTACATCCGGGACGTGGTCAGCTCTGTGACTCGCCCGGTCAAGGAGTTAAAAGGATTCCGCAGAGTGAGTTTGCAACCGGGCGAAACAACGACCGTAACCTTTGAGATCACGCCCGACCTGCTGAAGTTCTACGACGTGAATATGCAGTACGTTGTCGAACCGGGCGACTTTGAGCTGATGGTTGGCAACTCCTCGCGCGACGCCGATCTGAAGAAACTCACGCTCAGCGTGACTGCGTAACAGCCGCGAGAAGACAAAAGATGGGACAGTTATGGCGATAAAGCTTTCCTTCAGTGAAAAGTTCGGATACGGCTTGGGCGACTTGGCCGCCAACTTCGTCTTTCAGGCGGTGATGGCCCTGCAACTGGACTTCTACACCAAAACCTATGGCCTGTCGCCGGCTGAAGCGGGCACCATGTTTCTCGTCGTCGGACTCGGCTCGGCCGTATTCAATCCCGTGATGGGCGTCATCGCCGACCGCACCGTCACGCGCTGGGGCCGTTTCCGGCCATGGTTGCTCTGGACCTCGTTCCCCTTCGGCATCATCGGCATTCTCACCTTTACCACGCCGAACATCAGCCCCGCGGGCAAGCTCATTTACGCCTGGTGCACTTACCTGCTGCTGCGGCTCATCTACGCGGCCAACAACGTTCCGTATTCTTCGTTGACCGCCGTCATGACCGACGATCCGGACGAGCGCAACGTCATCACCTCCTACCGTCAGTTCTTCGCCAACTCCGCCGGCTTCATCGTTGGCGCGCTCGCAGTTCCCATGATGAACTATCTGGGCGGCAACAACAGCGCGCTCGGTTACCAGTTGACTATGGGCAGTTTTCTCGCGCTCTCCATCGTGCTCTTCCTCGTCGCCTTTGCCGTCTCCAAGGAGAGAATCCAGCCCGATACGGCCCAGGAAACCTCCGTCACCCGCGATCTCGGCGACCTCGTTCACAACCCTTCCTGGGTGACGCTCTTTCTCGCCACCGTCTTCTACTTCACCGCGCTGCTCATTCGCGGCAATGTCATGCTGCCGTATTTTGAAACCCTCGCCAGCAACAAGCTGTACTTCAGCTGGCTGAACGGCTTCGGACTAGCGGCGCTGCTCGTTGGCGTCACCTGCTCCACGGCACTGGTGAGGAAATGGGGCAAGCGCGCCGTCTTCTTCTGGAGCATGCTGCTCACCGGGCTCTGCACCGCCGCGCTTTACCTCCTAAACCCAACGGCGATCGTGTCCATCGTCGCGCTTGAAGTTGTGCGGCAGTTCATCTTCGGCTGCTCCGGCCCGGTGCTGTGGTCCATGATGGCTGACGTGGCCGACTACGGTGAGTGGAAGACTGGCCGCCGCGCCACCGGCACCGTCATCTCCGCCACAGTGTTTGCCCTCTGGGTCGGCGTCGCCCTGGGCGGCGCTGCCGCCGGCTGGCTGCTTTCGTTGTTTGGCTATGTCTCCGATGCCGAGGTCCAGACAGCGCACGCGCAATTGGGCATACAGCTTGCGCCCAGCGTCTTCGCGGGTCTCGCGTTCCTGGCCGCCGCCGTCTGTCTCTACTTCTACCCCATCACTCGCGAATTGAACCACACGATCGCCAGCGAGCTCGCCGAGCGTCGCAAGACCTTCGCGCCGCAAGCGATTTCGTAACTTGCGCGTCACCCGAGACTCCGGAAAGGAAAAAACGCAATGAATGCAAGCGCAGTGCGACAGACAGTTGCAGCGGCTCTGTTCATAGCGGCTGGGCTAACGGCATGGGCGCAGGCGCCAAATGCGCTTCCGGATACGTTGAAGGATGCCTACAAGGACGACTTCTACATCGGTGCAGCCATCAACGCCAGCCAGATCGACGGTCAGGATGCGCGCGACGACGCCATCATCGCAGCGCAATTCAACTCCATCTCGCCGGAGAACGCGCTCAAGTGGGCGAGCATTCATCCGCTGCCGGGGAGCTACGATTTTCGCTTGCCCGACCTCTATGTCGAGTTCGGCGAGCGGAGCCACATGTATATCCACGGCCACACGCTGGTGTGGCACAACCAGACTCCGGCATGGGTCTTTCACGACGACAAGGGCAACCTGCTTACTCGCGACGCCCTGCTCGTGCGTCTGCACGACCACATTCAGACCGTGGTCGGCCGCTACAAGGGACGCATCCAGAGTTGGGATGTGGTGAACGAGGCTCTGAACGACGATGGCACGATGCGGCAATCGCTCTGGTACAAGATCATTGGGCCGGACTATGTCGCCAAGGCCTTCGAGTATGCGCACGAAGCCGATCCGCAGGCGCTGCTCTGCTACAACGACTACAACCTCGAGAACGAGCCCAAGCGCAACGGCGCCATCGCGCTGGTGAAACAACTTAAGTCCGAAGGTGTGCCGATTGGCTGCGTGGGGCTTCAGGACCACGATCATCTCGACTGGCCAACGATGAAACAGGAGGACGCCACCATCTCCGCTTTCGCCGCACTGGGCGTCAAAGTCGCCATCTCCGAGCTCGATGTCGACGTGCTGCCGGCTGCGGGTCATCAGCCTACAGCCGATATCTCCTATCACGTGGCGCAGGACCCCAAACTGAATCCCTACGTGAACGGATTGCCTGAGGCCGTGCGCAAGCAGCTTGCCGGCCGCTATTCGGATCTGTTTCGCGTCTACCTCAAGCACCGGAGCCAGATCGTCCGCGTCACCCTCTGGGGCGTCACAAATAACCAATCATGGCTCAATAATTTCCCCGTCAGCGGGCGCACGAATTATCCACTGCTCTTCGACCGCACGGGCGAGCCGAATGCAGCATTCGATGCCGTTCTGCGTCTCGGAACAGATGCCCGACAATAAGAGCAGCCGGCCCACTTAGTCCGGTAGTGTTCGGCGTCAGCAGAGAACACCTGCCTGCGCTAACTGCGCGAAGCGAGTGCTCATCACAGGGTTTGTCTTCACGTTACTACTGATAAACGTGCACCCATGCAACATCGAGTCGCTGATTTCCCGTACCCGGACGCGCCATCTCGGACAGAACCAGGTTAAGCCGTTGTTTCTCGCATATCGGCGGCGAGGGCGCGGTCGATACAAGCTTGTTATTTACGTACCAACTCACCTTACCAGGCTGCCAGAGAAGGCCGAAAGTATTCCAACCGGAAAGATCAGTCCCGGCAGGCAGCTGAATTACATGGTTGGCATTGAAAGTCGAGCGTCCAGACTCCCAATCGTGCACCGTCCCCTGGTAGGTTCCAGCTTTCGGATAGAAAGTCTCCATGATATCGATTTCGCAAAAATCGGCAGCAGGATTTCCCACCGTAGGCTTTTTGGCCGTTGCCAACGCAACGGGGATGGGGCTCTCCAGCCACCATGAGGGGAAGCTTTTACCATTCGGGTCAAAGCGAAGTCGAGCCTCAAAGTAGCCGTACAAAAAGCCCCCCTGCGAGGACTTCGGAGACAGGGTCGTTATGATGGTCGCCGTGTTAGTCGACGATTTAGCCGGCGGTGACGCCGTAAGGCTGAGAATGCCGTTTGGGACAGCAATCAGCTCGCCCGGTGGTTTCCAGTTAGGATAAAACGCATCTGGATACTGCCACCAGGCGATCGGCTTGCTGCCAGGATCGTCTAGATCAAAGTTGCTAAAGTTTTCGTCGACCGCCAAAGTCTTGAACACTGTCTGTGGTGTTCGCGAAGTCGTCTGCGGGCCTGCTTGCGATGAGGCCAGGTGCGCCCCGCCGTAAGCAATCATAGCGGTCACTGCGAGTGTGGTAACGATACGGGTCACGCTTTTGTGTCTCATATGCCACCTCGGGTCGTCAACAGTACTGTCGCAGTGGTCTGATTCATC
>JASIJW010000685.1:0-2539 GCA_030050035.1 Acidobacteriaceae bacterium
GCGCAGCCGATTCGTCACCCCGCGGACGGAGACCTATCCGCGGGGACCCCTTCCTGCTGACCGTTTAACGGTCGTCGAGCAGGATGTGCTCAAGTTCGACTTTGCTGCCACAGCGGCCAGCGCCGGGGCGCGGCTGCGCGTGGTGGGGAACCTGCCGTATTACATCACTTCGCCGATTCTGATGAAGCTGGCCGAGAGCCACGCGGCGCTGGACATCGCTGTACTGATGGTGCAGCGGGAGGTGGCCGAGCGAGTGACGGCGGCTCCCGGCTCGCGCGATTACGGCGTGCTCTCGGTGGCCGTGCAGGCGCACGGGCCGGCGGAGCCGCTATTCACGCTGCCGCCGGACGCATTTTCACCGCCGCCGGAGGTCTACTCGACCGTCTTCCGGTGGCGGTTTGCACCGCGGTTTGGGGAGCTGGGCGTGGAGGAAGAGTCGTTTTTGCGGCTGGTCAAGCTCGTGTTCGCGCAGAAGCGCAAGACACTGGCCAACAATCTGCGCGCGGCCGGTTTTGGCGCAGAGGCCGCGGCGGCGGCGCTGGAGCGCGCCGGGATCGAGCAGCAGGCGCGGGCGGAATCCGTGCCAATTGAGGCGCTGGCGCGGCTGTGGCGGGAGCTGGGGGGAAACATGGGCGGTATCTCAGTTTGAAGGAGACATCCCTCAGCGGCTAAAGCCGCCTCGCTTTCATAGCCAATGCTGACGCGACTAAAGTCGTGCCCCTTCAAAATACTTGAGATGAGGCAGGATCGGAATGTTTTCCGACTTCGCCAGCGGCGGCGGGCCAGCGTAATCTACAAATGGGGGATACGCGACTGCGGATGAGGTTTTCCGCTTCAGCGGAAACCAATCCCGCGCGAAAGCATCAAGTTCAGTCAGGGACAGATGAAGACCGCCGAAGAAGTCCGTCATCACGGTTTTGAGCAGACGCTGTTGAGCGCACGCGAAACTATGATGATGACCGAGATCCTGAAGATTGCGGCCGATAGTTTTAGAGCCAGCAAAACGCGTTTTGCGTTGACGGCGCTAGGCATGGTGATCGGCACAGCATCGGTGATTCTTGTCGTCACGATCGGGATGACGGGCAAGCAGTTCGTGCTGGACCAGATTCAAAAAATCGGCACGAACACCGTGGAGTTGGAATACGCAGGCGGCGGCTCCTCGCCTGCTGAGCGGGTGCTTTACAACGACTACCTGACGCGCCAGGACGAGAAGACCGTCGACCAGCAGGTGCCGGGCGTGATGTACTCGTCGCCGGTGCTGGAGATGCACGAACGCCTGAGCTTTGGCGGGGGCGTGACCAAGGATACGCTGGTGCTGGGCGTGAGCCCGCAGTACCAGCAGGTGCGCAACCTGATTGTCACGGTGGGCCGGTTCTTCGACGATACCGACGACTCCGAACATATCAAGTGCGCAGTGGTTACGGAGATATTTGCCAGGGAGCGCTACGGCAGCGACGATTCGGCCGTGGGGCAGACATTTCAAGTCCAGGGGATTCCGTTCACCATCATTGGCGTGTTCAAGGAAGCGGTGAATGACTTTGGCCAGTCGGAGATCGCCGACGAGACGGTGCTTGTCCCCTACTCTGTGGCGCGGTACTTTACGGGCACGGACCGCGTGAACCAGATCTACTTCTCCTTGCGCAATATGAATGACGTTGAAGATGCGGCGAAGGAAATCAAGCGCGTGGTGAGCTCGAGTTCTCTGCACCGGCCGAACTCGGTGTACAAGACGCAGACGCTCACGGCGCTGCTGACCACGGCAGCCGCAATCGCCAATGCGCTGACATTACTGCTGGTGCTGGTGGCCGCGGTGACGCTGGCAGTGGGCGGCGTGGGCATCATGAACATCATGCTGGCCAACGTGCGCTCGCGCATCCGCGAGATCGGCATCCGCAAGGCACTGGGCGCCACGTACCGCGAGATCAAGCTGCAGTTTTTGGCCGAGGCGGTGATTATTTCGCTCACCGGGGGAATAGTGGGCACGATTTTGGGGCTTTTGCTGCCACTCTCGATCAATTTCTTCACCGATTATCATCTGCCGTTTTCGTGGTGGTCGGTCTTTATCGCGCTAACCTCGGCCACGGTGGTGGGCGTGATCTTCGGCACGGTGCCGGCCACGCGCGCAGCACAGATGGATCCGGTGGATGCGCTCAAATATGAGTGAACGTATGAAGGACGCGGCGAGAGTGGACGGCGATCAGGAAAAGACGGGCAAAGAAGAAAGCTCCGGACGGGGCTTGGGATCGAACTCGGGACCCAACCTGGTGGTGATGTATACGCTCATCGCTGTGGCGCTGGCCGTGGCAATCGGGTTTGCGATGCTGATCGTGTGGCCGTTTTACCAGCACCGGCATTGAGCAGCGCGGGCTGGCTTAGCGAACCGCAGATCCTTCACTCCCACCCCAGCGACGAGGACCTGTCGCTGGGGACGCCGGTTCACTCGCGCTTCGCGCTCGTTCAGGATGACAGTGCTTTGGAAGGCGGCTTTGCTTTCTCTGTTCCCTGGGCGCACGGATCACTGGATCGTGGCGTCGGTGCT
>JASIJW010000686.1:0-9851 GCA_030050035.1 Acidobacteriaceae bacterium
TCCGTCATTGCGTGATACACGATACCTGTCGCGGAGTTGGTTATGGTGACATTTGCGCCGAGCACAACCGCACCGGTCTTGTCCGTCACGGTTCCATTCACCTGACCAGCGGTTACGCTTTGCGCGTGGCCACAGATTGAACCCGAAAGACAAATGATGAGAATCCAGAGAAACGTTTCTGCAATCTTCCCCGCAACGGAAGCATGCTGCGTCGCCCGCTGCCAATATCTCTGCATCATATGACCTCCTCAATGCAAGCGGTTCGATGGTGATCGACCCTCTGCGCAGGCGGGGCAACACAGCAATCGTTGTAAACATTTACAGATACTTTTCTACTTATCTACAAGAACCACGAAATCATAGGATTGACCGATCGTGAGACGCAATAGGGCTAGGGACCCAATTCAAAATGGTGCAAAAGACCTATCGGCAAAATGCACCACGCGATATGATCTTGGCGATGTTCCCATAGAAGAGGACGGCCGGGCCAGGGTACGAATCGCATTGAAATTGCCTTGAGCGCAATCACCCGGTCTTGCCCGTCGTTAGCGGTGAGCGCGGGATTCACCGTGCAAGACAGCCGCCGGCTGAATAGCGGGGGAGTGCGTCAATGCGTCTGCCTCATGTGACTTCTGCAAAATTGCTGGTAACCGTGCTTGTTCTCGGCACTGTCTCGCTTGCCGCATGGCTCTGGTTTCACTGGCGGTTGATGGATACCACAGTTCCTGCTCACAGCTATGTCCTGCAGTCTGCTCACATAAGCGACTGGACCCAGTTTGGAGGCAGCTGGGAGATCGCCGATGGCGCAGTAAAATCCAATTCATACGAGCGCGGTGCCAAGCTGCTGGCAGGCTCAAGATATTGGAGCAACTACACAGTCAGCTCTGACATCTGGTTTGAAGGTCCGGCCGCCGACATGGGCGTCGTCATACGCACAAATGACGAATCGATCGGAGTCGATTCCTACAACGGATACTTCGTTGGCATTCGCAGCCTGGATGGAACTCTCGTACTGGGTCGTGCCAGCTATTTTTGGCGCGAGGTGCTGCCCGTTAGCATGCCCGGCGGAATCCGTCCCTTCACCTGGTATCGCCTGCGAATCACAGCATACGGATGCAACATTGCCGCTTCCGTCACCAACCTGGCTACGCAGCAAGCCGCCTGGATCGCATATGAGGAACATTTTTGCATCAAGAGTGGACGCTTCGGATTGCGAACTCTCAATGGCAACGCGAAGTGGAGTAATATCCATGTGGAACCGGCTACATGGCATGACTATCTGGAGCTTGAACAGCACGCGCGAAACGTGCAGCATCCTTTGGTGGTCAACGGTCCGCCTTGGTGGACGCCATGGCACGTGGGAATGCTGTTCTTCGGCGTCTTGACCGCTGCGATGCTCATCCAGCTCGGCTACTTTCAGTTTGCAAGATGGAAGACCGAGACCATTAACCGCGAGCGGGAACGGTTAGCTCATGAAATTCACGACACCATGGCACAAGGATTTGCGGGAATCGGATACCAGATCCAGGGATTACGCACCGGCATCATCCGTGGTGACTTGATCGATCGTTCCAGCATCGCGGAGCAGCTTAACATCGCCTATCAACTTGTCCGCAGCTGCCATGAGGAAGCCAGCAGAACCGTCGCCCTTTTGGGACTGGCCTCGCCGCAGATTCAGCACCACCTTCTCGGAATCCTCGATGGCATGGCGCGGAAAGCTGCGAGAAACAAAATCAGCACAATCGCGGAACTCCACGGCGATCCGATTCCCCTGAACATTCGCGTTGCCGACGCTCTTCTGCACATCGGGCGGGAAGCAATTGCCAACGCGCTGAACCACGGAGATCCGACAGTACTGAAGATCCAGCTGAAGTTCGAGCGCGACAATGTTGAGCTAGTCGTTGAGGACAACGGGAGGGGATTTCAATACTCGAAAGAAGCAGAGGGATTTGGCATTCTCGGGATGCAAAAACGAGCTCGCGGCATCGGAAGCGCGCTGCGAATCTCGAGCACGCCAGGGCAGGGAACACAAGTGCGGGTGAAGGCTGCAATGCAGGATTCGCGGTTACTCTATCGTCTTGCCCCAGGGATAAAGCGCTGGCTCAAGGGTGTTTTGGCTGAAAGTAACTGAGCCGAAAACAACGGAGATGGCTTCGCTGCTCATTCACATTTCCGGCTGGTGCACCGCAGGCTCTCGCTGCCAGTTCCGAGAGCTACGCTCATTCCGACAACCGGATAAGCCCGCGGCGGAGAGCGATTGTAACCGCCTCGGTTCTGTCACGTGCACAAAGCTTGAATAAGCAACTGGTTACATGGTTTCGGGCCGTTTTTGCGCTGATGAAGAGGCGATCTGCGATCGCTTTGTTGGTCAACCCCTCGGCAGCAAGCCTGAGCACTTCAAGCTCGCGCTGAGTCAGTTCCTCGCGAGCTATTGCATCCGTCAGCCGTTTAGCAATATTTGGCGGAATACAGGATTGGTTTTGATAGACCATCTCGACCGCATGAATGATTTCCTCCTGCGGACTGTTTTTGAGAAGGTATCCCATCGCCCCTGCCTTTAAGGCCCGCAGTATATAGTCGTCTTCGTCATAATTGGTCAGCACCAGGACGCGAATGTTTTCGGCGATGCGGCGTAGCTCCCCGATTGCCTCAACGCCTTCAACTTCGGGCATGCGCAGATCCATCAGCACAACATCCGGTCGGACCTTCTGAACCTCTTGCACGCCTTCCTGTGCTGAGCCCGCCGTTCCGGTAACCACGATGTGCTCCTCGCTCTCCAACATGGTTCGCAAACCGAGCCGCACCACTGGGTGGTCATCAACGATCAAGACCTTAATGGGTTCTTTAAGCGGATCCTTGACCGAATACTTAATCGGATCGTTCATCGGCTTGGCCTGCCCTGTCACGCACACATCTTAATCCCGTCCTTGTGCAGGTTCAACAACTCGTGACATCGAAGCCTCATGGGTTATGCCCTTGCCTTCCGTGATGGTGTAGATGCGATCCGGTGCGGGTAGCCTGACGGTCTCTATCGCGCCCGAAGGCCAGTGAATCTCCGCCGAGCCGGCGTCGGTGGCGTCGCCCAGGCCGAAGTGCAGGCGCCGATCGTTGGCGGAAATGTAGCTTCCGCTGGCCAGCACATCCTGGCGCTGACGCATCCCGTTGGCTGTCAAGTACATGGTGGCGCATGTGGCGTCGCGGGGGCTCTTCGGACCTCCGACAAGGCCAATCTCGACCCAATGATGATGGTCGGGATACACGTTACGCAGCAACACGGGCGGCCCGTCGATAGGATTGATCACCACGTCGATCTTGCCGTCGTTGAACAGGTCGCCGAACGCGGCTCCGCGCGCGGGAATCACGTCAGCGAGTCCCGTTCCTTTAACCGGCGGAACGTAGGCGAATTTGCGCCCCTTGCCTGTGGGGTCCGGAATGTTGTGAAACAGCAGCGGCCGCTCGGCAAACGACGTGCCCCACCGTTGCTGATCGACCTGAGGATAAACATGGCCGTTGACCATGAACAGGTCGAGCCAGCCATCATTGTCGTAATCGAGAAACCCGTCGCCCCAGCCCACGAATGGGATGGTGATGGGCGCGATGCCCGCCTTGTAGCTCACGTCAGAGAAGTCGTCGTTTCCGTCGTTGTGATAGAGCACCTTGTAGTCATCGCCGAAGTCGGTGACGAAGAAGTCAACCAGCCCGTTGTTTTCATAGTCGCCGGCGGCAATTCCCATGGAAGCAATCTCGCGTCCGTCATCATTGAGCGCAAAGCCTGAAAGGTAGCTCTCGTCGTCGAATGTGCCGTCGCCTTTGTTGATGTAGAGATAGTTGGGTTCCGAGTCGTTGCCCACTACCAGGTCAGGACGTCCGTTACCTCTGAGCGAAATGAAGATGGCAGTCAAGCCGTAGTACGACTGCTTGTCCGCAACGCCCGCCTTCGTCGTGACGTCGGTAAACGTGCCGTCGCCGTTGTTATGAAACAGATGGTCTGGCTCACCGGCCAGCCCTCTCGGCCCACAGTTCACCGCTGCGCCACGATACTGGCAAAAGGCGTAATTCATTGCTTTGCTACCGGCTATAGGCAACTGGTTACGGTCGAAGTGAACGTAGCCGGCAACATAAAGGTCGAGCAGCCCATCGCCGTCATAGTCACCCCAGGCAGAGCCTGTGGACCAATTACCCAACTGCACCCCGGCTTTTTCGGCGACATCGGTAAACGTTCCGTCGTGGTTGTTATGGTAGAGCCGGTTCTTGCCGTAGTTGCTCACGAACAGATCGGGCCAGCCGTCGTTGTCGTAGTCGGCAACCGAGCAGCCATAACCCCAGCGGTCGTTGGTTACACCGGCCTTCGCCGAGACGTCGGTGAAGGTTCCGTCATGATTGTTGTGGAAGAGGGCGGCGTGTGGCGGCTCTTCCTTGCCGTCCAGGGCGTCGAAGGTCGAACCGTTGACCAGGTAGATGTCAAGCCAGCCGTCGTGGTCGTAATCGATCAGGCAAACTCCCGAGCCATTGGTTTCTACAATGAAGTTCTTCTCCGGCGAGCCCATCTTGTGGCGCCAGCCGGAAAGGCCCGCCTGCTTGGTTACGTCCTCAAAGACAACTGGCCCTTCATTTACGAATCCTCCGGCCGTGATGGGCCGTTTCTGCTCGTCATACACGGGGGTAGCTGCCAAGCCGGAGGCTACGCCGCTCGTGGCGCCTGGCTGCGCCGTAGTGGTTTGCTGCTGAGCATGTAGCGCAGAGGGAAGAGCGAGTATGAAGACCAGAAGGTATGCAAAGAGACTGCGGTCCCGCAGCAAAAGGGCTCCTCCAAAAATGGATGGTGTGACACCATAATTGTATGCACGAAACAGAACGCGTGGAAGCATATGTGTGACTTGGGTATCCCTGGATGACTACACCTGGATGACTACAACGGTATGCGGGCTTATCTGCCGGACCATGGCCGAATTGATCCCCGGCGCGAGCGCAAGTAGGCGATAAGGTCCTTGATCTGCTGTGGCTTCAGAAGATCTTTCCATCCGGCTTGGACCGTCTACTTCCCCTTCAGAAATTCATAAGGAATTCCGAACCGCCCAATCTGCACGATCGCTTTTTCCTCCGGCGGCCAGATGTGAAGGCTTTCCACGCGGCTCGAGCCGCCAATTCTTCGCGCATCGGTTGTGCCCACCAGTTTGCCGGTGGCTGCCACGTGGAAGTGAACGCTAAGAGAGTCTTGTTCTCCTGCGCGCGTCCATCCAAAAACGTAGTCGCCCGGCTCAAGCAGAATTCCACCCAGCCGGAGTGGCGCCTGCACGATAAGGTAATGCGAATATTTTCCGTCGGCGGAGTAGCCGGCGGTCAGCAGAACCACCCCGGCGAAGAAGCGCCCGCGGCTGTCCACGACTCCCGACGCGGTCCGCATCTCGGTTTCGATGCGCTCATTTTCCACCTGCGCGCGCGACGGCAGCACTGACTGCAACTCGGCATCCGTGGCTTGGCGCCACGCGGATTTCTGCGCCGCCAGCGGCGAAACAAGCAACAGCACTGCTGCGCAAAGGATTGTCCCTGTCATGGATCGCATCATCACGATCTTTGCTTCCTCAGCGATTCGAAGGGAACGATGCCTCGCCGAATAGCGGCTGTGGCAGCCTGTGTCCGGTCGCTGACGCCCAGCTTGCTCAACAGACTATTGATATGCGTCTTGACAGTCGCCTCGGAGATGTCGAGCACCGTGCCGATCTCCTTGTTGCTCTTGCCATCGACGATCTGCTCCAGCACATCGAACTCGCGCTGGGTTAGTTCCTCGGCGCCCACGCGTTCGGCCAGCCGCGCGGCAATTGCGGGAGGAATATGCGAGTGGCCAGCGTGGACGGCGCGAATCGCCGTAACCAATTCTTCCGTGGTCATGCCCTTGAGCAGATAGGCCTTCGCACCGGCCTTCAGCGCGCGGTAAATGTCTTCATCGCCGTCATAGGTGGTAAGCACGATGAAGCGCGCCTGTGGTTCTTCAGCGCGCAGGCGCTGAATGACATCTACACCGCTCAACCTGGGCAGCCGCAGGTCAATGAGCGTGACTGCCGGCCGGTGCTTCCGGAACTGCGCCATTGCTTCCATGCCATCGGCGGCCTCGCCCACAACATCCAGGCCATCCACTACTTTGAGCAACGCCACCAATCCCTGGCGGACTACGTTATGGTCCTCCACAACTAACACGCGAATGGGTTCGGTCCTCACTGTAATTCTCCCGTTTCTTCCCGCACTTCAATTGGAGTCTGCGCGCACAGCCTGACCGAAGTTCCGGCGCCCGGTTCGCTCGTTATCTCCAGCGATCCTCCCATGGCCGCAGCGCGCTCCCGCATGCCTATCACCCCAAAATGACCCGCCGCGGGCTCAACTGCGCCTCCGCGCCCATCATCCCGCACCTCGAGCACAACAGAATCCGCGCCGTACTCCAGCTGAATGGACACGTGTTTGGCTCCAGCATGTTTCTTTACATTATGCAGCGCTTCCTGGGCCACGCGCAGCAACTCGCCCTCCATTTTTCCGGGCAGCGCGCGGTAGGCGCCAAACAGCTTGAACTCTGTGCCAAGCCCGTCGCCGGCCGTCTCCGCCATGCGCCGCAGTTTGAGCGGCAGCGTTGTCTCGCCGCCGTCCTGCGTGCGCAACGACCAGATCGATTGGCGCGCATCGGCCAGCCCCTCGCGCACGTACTCGCGCGTCAGGTTCAACTGCCGGACTGCGTCCTCGAGCTTCCGCAGCCGTAATAGCTCCGTCAGCACTTCGAGCTGCACCGAGATGCCCACATATCCCTGCGCGAGCGTGTCATGAATCTCGCGCGCAATCCGGCTGCGTTCCCCCAGCACTGCCCTGAACTCGTGCTCAGCCAGGCGCAGCCGCTGTCGTAGCAGCAGCAAAACCAGTGCCGCCGCGGCAGTGAGAAGCAACAGATAGAACCACAGCATTTGGTAGAAGTGCGGACGCAGCCCGAAGCTGAGCGCCGCACCGGCCGTATTCCATGCACCGTCGTTGTTCGCTGCCTGCACGCGGAAGATGTAATGCCCCGGCGGAATATTGGTGTAGTAGGCAGTGCGCCGCGGGCCGGCCTCAGTCCAGCTGTGGTCGAAGCCTTCAAGCATGTAACGGTAGCGCACCTTCTGCGGCGCGACAAAACTCAGCCCAGCGTAATCGAACTCAAAGTGCACATGCCCGGCCGCGATCTTCAGTTCTTGATTCATCTGGCCCAGAGTTTGGTCCACGTCATCCACCGCGAAGCGCTCGAGCTTGACCGGCGGAGGAAGCTGGTTGATGAGAAAGTGCTGGGGGTCCACCTCCACTAGCCCTTTGGGTGTGGCGAACCAGAGTCTTCCATCGCGCGACCGCCAGGCCGAAGGGTGGCTGTTGGTTGCGGTTTCGCGGCTGCGCAAGCCGTCGGCGGTAGTGAATTCCATCCAGCGCTTACATTCGGACGTGCCCCCTGTTCCGCCGCTGGCCTCCGCGTCGCAATGCGCGATGCCGTTGCCGGTCGCAAACCACAGATGCCCCCGGCCATCGTCCAAAATTGCGTGAATCGACGTCGGGGCAAGCTGATGGTCCAATCCTGCCGAGAATCGATGTCCATCCCAAACGTCCCAGCCGTGGTTCTCGGTGCCGATAACCAGCGTCCCGTCAGCGCGCGGCAACAGCGCCGTAACCACGTTGCTTGAAAGCCCATTCGCGGTAGTAAAGTTGTCGATCCTGCCGGCGTGCAGGCGTGACAGGCCTGCGAACGTGGCAACCCATAGATCGCCCTGCGCGTCCCGCGCCATTGCGCCCACCAGGTCGCTGCCCAGCCCATTCGCTTGCGTGTAAGTTTCCACCCGCGCTACGGCGGCCGTTCCGCGATGCGTGTTTTTGCCGGCCATCCAGTGCGCCAGCCCGTGCCTGGTTCCAATCCACAACGAGCCGTCAGCATCGACAAGCAGCGAGCGGATAAAGTCATCAGGAAGACCGTCGGCTGAGGTGAACGTAGCAACAGAGCCCGAGCGAATCCGGCTGAGCCCGTCCGGCGTGCCCACCCAAAGATCCCCGTTGGGCGCAGCGGCCAGCGACAGGATCACATTGCTGGCAAGGCCGTCTCGCACCGACCATGTACGCACCAGCGAAGCACGCACCGGCCGAGAATCCGGCATTTGAGCAGCTTCGCCCGCTGCGCCCGGCCGGAATGCGTTCAGCCCATCATTTTGTGTTCCCACCCACAACGTTCCCGCAGCGTCTTCAACCACAGTCGATGTCGCGTCGGAAGATAACCCATCGTGCGCGCCGAGCGTGTTGAAACGTTGGTCGCGCAGGACGTTGACACCGCCGCTCTCGGTACCCACCCACATATCTCCCTCGCGGTCTTCGAGCAGCGCCAAAATTGAGGCCGTGGCCAGAGAATCGTTAACAGGGAAGTGTTCGATCTTGCCCGCCCGCCAGCGCACCAGGCCCGCGTTGGTCCCAATCCATAGCGTGCCTTCGCGATCGGCAAAGACTGCCTGGATCCTGCTGCCGGGCAGTTCTTTGCCGGCGGCAAGATGGATTGCTGAACCGGCAGACTTCCGGCCCGGGAGAATCTCCAACGCGCTCGTGCCGCCTTCAACGCGGGCGCCATCTGGCATGGTTGTTTCAAATACCTCCGGGTACCCGCCCGGTGCAGAGAGCGCTGCGCCGGAAAAAACCTGCGCGACGTTCCCAGTTACAAAGCGCGCCCCGTCAAACCGGGCCGGTCCTAGATCGGACCACGGATCGGTCCATGCCCACAGAACTCCGTCCGCTGATTCGGCCAGCGCTCGGATTCCATTACCCGGCAACCCATCCCTCGTGGTGAATGTCGACGCACGCCCGTCCTTCCACCTCGTCAGCCCGTCGCTGGTTCCAATCCACAACGCGCCATCGCGGGCCTCGAGAAGACAGCGAACGTCGTTGCCCGGCAGTGCCGGCCGCGAGTTGTGATCGAAAACCTGAAATCCGCTGCCGTCAAAGCGCGCCAGCCCGGCCTCGGTTCCGAGCCATAAAAAACCGTCGCGCGTCTGCACCAGGGCCTGCACCGAGTTTTGCGGCAGACCATTCTCCATGACCCATGCCTGGTGGGCATAACCGGCAAGCGAAGTGGAAGGCTGGAGCGCAGCGGCGGACATGCAGCCCAGTGCCGCGCAGCCTAGCGTCGCGCAGAAAGACACGCAACGCATGAAGGCCGGAGCCGAAATAAGTTTTCTCGCAGAGAAAAGGTAGCGCCTGCTGCAAATAATTGACTGGGGAAAAACCAAAGACATCGGCCTTATCGGTTGAATCGCACGTAATTGCGGCCGGAATACAGGCGAAAGCCGCCTGCAGGATCGGCCGTGACCTGGAGCGGCCTCGGCCGCCGCATGACCTGGTCGTTGGCTGTGTGCGCTACCAGCACATTACTGCCGCCCAGGTCGGTAACCACAAACCTGCCCTCGACAAAGCCGAAGCCGTAAGCGCCGGCCGCGAGCCGCTTGCCTTCGATTTCGAGCGAAACTTCGGCGATCAAATAGCCCTGGTATTTCGCAGCAACGCCGGTCGAGTAGCCGCTGTTATCCACCAGGCTCATCAGCACAAAGTGCCCGTCGGCGAACTTTACGCCGCCGGAGTTACGTAGTTGCGACGGTGCGCTCTGCCCGTCGTAATAAACGGTGGCCGGAAACTGCTTTTGGAGTTCCGCCGGCGTCAGCAGGTTACTTGCGCCGGCCTGCGCCGTAATTAAGCCTGGTACCGCCAACGCCGCCAGCACCATTGAGCCGGACAATAATCTCCCGATTGCCCGCCAACGCATCCCTCAGCCTCCTTCTTGAAGCGCGCAAGGAGTATAGCGCATCTGGATATGCGCT
>JASIJW010000687.1:0-9384 GCA_030050035.1 Acidobacteriaceae bacterium
ACGATCGTGAACAGCCGCATCAGGAGCGAAGAGTAACTGCGATACGTACACATCGGCGGGCAGGCCTCCAAAATAGAAAAATCTCTATCATGCATTGCGCACAGAGATGAAAGCTGTTGCAGATGACCAGGTTTTGTGTTTCCCGCAGAAGTTTGGGAGAATGTCAGACCAAATCTTCCTCCGCCACGCATCGTCGGCAGCGGAAGAGTGATTCAAGGACCGAAGCGGAATAAGGCTTGCGCTTCGCGAACGACCCAGGATGCAAGGTGATTGCAGAATAACGATTTTTAGATAAAGTTCTCGTAAAAAACGTGACGGCGGCAACGTTCGCGGTGAGCGCTGCCGGCATTTGAATCAAGAGCTTGAACGATAGAGACGTGCGACCCGTAATTGCAGACCGCTTTTTCACAATCGAACGTTGCGATCGCGGGCAGCGGAGCGGTGAAACTGGCTTCATCAAATCTCTCCACGCCATATCAGTGGCCCCCTTCTTCCAGGTTTTTGGGCTGATGTTGTTGTTTTACGCTATTTTCAGAACGCTGATTTCGCTTAAACCAACCTTTTCCCCCACGCGCCAGAAGATTTGCTGAGGCCCTGAACATTTCCAAGGTGGCCACGAAGGGCATTCCCCGTAGTGCGGGGACATCCACTCGGACTATCAAATCTGGCGGAGCTTCCCCAATGCTCTTCAATTTGCGTTTTTACTGGCATTCTCATCAATTGGGCACATGGACAATGGCGCTGCATGGGGCTGCTATCCCGTCATCAGAAATTGAACTGCGGGCAGAATCCGTACAGCGCGGCGCTGATCAGATTGCCGAATGTCCTACAGCCGATATCGCCCTCCACAGCAGACGGTCCCTTAAACAACCAGGACTTAGATCGGAGTGATTACTGACGCCTTCTGGGAGTCTTGCAGAGAAAATCCTCTCCGGTACGATGTGTTGATCCACCAGCCTCGATGGTGTGTGCCCCAGCCACTCGGGCCAGCGAAATGTCCTGATACTCAGGTGTAGGGAACACCTCGACAAACACCAATTCTGTGTCGCCAGTGTTCTCTATGTAATGCGCATGGAGCGCTCGATGTAGCCCACATCGCCAGTGTGGAAATCCATGGTGCGTGCTTGGGAGCCCGCCGCAAATAATGTCATTCTTCTTTGGCCCTTAACGTAGTACTGCCACTCGTCCTCGTTGGGATGCCAGTGCAACTCGCGCAGACCGCCAGGCTTGAGGGTGACGATAGTGCCGGCGATGTTGCTAACCGGGAAGTTCGAACGGTCAACGATTGCGCCGACGAAGAAAGCGGTGAGAAGTGAGAGCTACATGTCGTCGTCATCATCGGTACCTGCGGACAGAGGTTCGGTGGCGTCGGGAACGTTCCGTGGATCTGGGTTAACCGTTACAGGCTGCGTGTAAGTTTGACCGTCGACGGTTAGCCACACCGTGTAATTGCCGGGCTTGAGCGTGGGTGATCCGCGGAAAAAAGTTATCATGCCGTTTTCGGCGTGAGGTGCCGGCGTTCCCTTTGGGTGGCATGCATCGACCGGAGGAGGCTCAGTCGCTGCGCGGCGGAGACCACCGCCTCCGAAGCCTCTGGGAGACGCAAGGTTGAGATCGAAGCGGTGCATGCCTGCGTCAGCCGACGGAGGCGGCGCGGGCTGCTCCCAGTAAGCTTGAACATTGATGGCTTCGGTATCCACCGGCTTTACTGGAGCATCGCTCGCCGCGCAAACAGCCACTTTGCCAGTTGAATCCACGAGTTCGATCTTGACCGGCGTGCTTGGCCTGGATTTCAACCAGTAGTAAACGAGCACACCTGCAGGCGGATTTAGCTCCTCTGGTTCTTCGTGAGGCAACGGTGTGCCGTTCTGGCCGCCTTGATGAATGGCCCACGACTCACCGGGCTTGAAGAGATACGCCTGTTTGGACTCGATCTGCTGACCCTTTGCGGCGATTTGACGAAGCGCCGACATCTGGTCGAGAACCCAGAAGCCGCGCCCGTGGGTGGCAATGTCAAGATCATCGCCGTGAACAACCAGGTCGCGCACTGACGTGACGGGCATGTTGAGCTCAAGAGGCTGCCAATCGTCGCCGTCGTTAAACGAGACGTAGACGCGCAGCTCGGTTGCCGCGAAGAGCAGTCCCTTCTGATAGGGATCTTCTTTTACTGAGTTGACAAAAGCGCCATCGGGAATTCCCTTCACTACGTCCTGCCAGGTTTTACCGCTATCATGCGTGCGATAAATGTAGGGCTTGTTGTCGGCCAGGCGATGGCGGTCGACGGAAGCGTAAGCCGTGCTGACGTCGAAATGGCCCGCTTCAACCTGCGACACCTTGCTCCATGCGGTAACCCCGGGCGGCGTCACGTTGTTCCAGTTGGCACCGTCATCGCTCGTCACATAGACGAGTCCATCGTCAGTGCCGGCCCAGACAGTTCTTGCATCGAGCGGCGACGGACCGATAGTATAAACCACGCCGAAACGCGTGGTCATTGGTTCGTCGATGTCTTTGGCGGTGATCGGGTCGAGGCTTTTAGGAACTTCAGGATTCACGCGAGAGAGATCGGGCGAGATTCTTTCCCAGGTTTTGCCGCGATCGCGGCTGCGGAAGATGAATTGGTTCGAAAAGTAGAGTGCCTCATCTGCCTGCGAGAAGACCTCTGGTAGCGTCCACGTTTTCCGGTTCGGATCGTCCGGATCAGGCCGGGGAAGCGTGCCCGAAGATAAGGACACATTGAGGCCCTGGTCGCAGCGATTGGCATTCCCATAGAGGATATTTGCGTCTTTGGGATCGGGCACAACGGTGTTCGCCTCACCCGCCAGGCACGTGGGCTCCCAGTTGCGGAAGTCGAGCACATCATTCCGTGACCAGGTACTGACCCGTACGCCACCCGAATCCTGCTGCGCGCCGACGAGCCAGTAGGGGAATCCGTTGCTCGCGGCGATGTGGTAGATCTCGGCGGTCGGCTGGTTGTACCACGTGCTCCATGATTTTGCGCCATCGACGCTCACCACTGTGCCCTGGTCGCTTGAGAGCACCATGCGATTACCGTCTTTGGGATTGATCCACATCTGGTGATAATCATCACCACCGGGCGCGCCTTTCACAGGCACCCAGGTTTTGCCCGCGTCGAGCGTCATATATGTGGCGGTGTTGATGTCATACGCGCGGTCAGGGTTGGCAGGGTCAACCGAGATCTGGCCGAAGTACCAGCCGCGCCCCCAAAGACGCTGTTCGCTGTTTACAAGACGCCATGTCGCGCCCGCATCATCCGAGACGTAAATGCCGCCCAATGGCTTCGCGCGAGAGTCTTCATCAGGCACACCAGGGATTGGGCGCAACGGGCGCGCGACGGCGCTGCCGAGATCGTCAACAACAGCGTAAAGCCGGTTTGAGTTGTTCGGCGCGACAGCTATGCCGATTTTGCCAACAAATCCATCGTTCGGCAGACCTCCCGTAAGCTGATGCCAGCTATCTCCGCCGTCGGTTGACTTATACAGGCCACCGCCGGGAAGATTCGTGGGAGCGTAGACCGACCACGGCGGACGGCGTGTCGCC
The DNA here is from genome assembly GCA_030050035.1 of Acidobacteriaceae bacterium. Taxonomy (GTDB): domain Bacteria; phylum Acidobacteriota; class Terriglobia; order Terriglobales; family Acidobacteriaceae; genus Telmatobacter. Next base: position 3,559 of record JASIJW010000687.1, read on the forward strand.
CAAAGCGACGCGTAAATTATGCGTGGATGGTTCGGATCGATCGCGAGATCGATGGCCCCCACGCCGCCGGGATCCATACTACTCACAAGAATTTTTTTCCAGTGCGCGCCACCGTCAGTCGAGCGAAACACTCCACGCTCGGTGTTGTTGTCGTAAACGTGACCGAGGGCGGCGACATAAACGCGATCGGGATCCGTGGGATCCACGACGATTTTGCCGATATGCCGCGTATCCACGAGCCCAAGTGACCGCCATGTCTTGCCGGCGTCAGTGGACTTGAAGACCCCGATGCCATAAGAATGCTGGCCGCGGATGTCGGGCTCGCCGGTGCCGACATAAATGATGTTCGGGTCACTGGGCGCAACTGCGATCGCGCCAATCGAACCGATCGGAATGCCGGTCTCGGGATCGTCGGCAATGGGACTCCAGGTTCGGCCGGCATTCTCTGTCTTCCAGACCCCACCCCCAACCGAGCCCATGTAGAAAGTGTCAGGCTGGCTCGCATTTCCAGCCACAGCATAGCTTCGTCCCCCGCGCATGGGACCAACGTCGCGCCAGCGCAACCCTTGAAGCATGCTTGCCGGGTATTGCGCGGCCGCGGACGGCACCTCCACAACGTTGGAGATTCCGGCAACGATCAACAGACATAGGGTAATCGCGGAAAAAGACCAGCTTCGTTGCAAGTCCATGAAGTGTGCTCCCGACACGGCTTGAATGCGAAACGTGATGGACAAGATGCACGCTCGTTGCTGATGCGGATTGCTGCCGCCTCGCAGGGTTATTAAGGTTGTGGCCTCGGCAAAAGACCGTAAGCCGCCGGGGCCGGAGGTTTGAATCGGAGCCAATTATCGCTCAAGACTTCCTCGGCTGCGGCTTAGAAAATAAACTTGCCCGCGAACTGAACGTTGAACGGCTCGCCTGGTCCAATGCCCGGCGCGCTACTGCTGTTGCGCGTTGCCGTACTTTCCATAAATGTTCCCGAACTATGGCTCGCGCCAGGATTGGCCAGATTCAGGTAGTTGAATATGTTGAAGCACTCCGCGCGAAGCTGAAGCGTGACGCGGTCGCCCATGCGCGTGTTTTTCACCAGCGAGGCGTCGGTGGTAAAGAATGATGGTCCGCGCAGCGAATCGCGCCCCATATTGCCAAACGTGCCCTGGGCTGGAACGACGAACGCCTCCGTGTTGTACCAGGGATAGACGGGCGCGGACCCGGCCGTCTTCACAACCAGACCGCGCGTGACACCTGCAGCAGGATTCGAGACTTGTGACATTCTGTCCTGAAACTCGCCGGTGCCACTGTTATCGGTGCCAACGGTAACATTGATCGGGGTTCCCGTGAAGTAAGTGATAAACGTGTTCCCTTGCCACCCTCCCGTGAGAAGAGGCATGTAACTGGTGAACTTCGGCACCTCATACACGGCGTACGTATTGAACGTAAATTTGCTATCGAAGCTCGAGTCGCCGTATTCGGCCGCGGTATTTGGCGTGTACTGCGGTGTTACTCCGCGGGTTGTAGAAACAGTATCCAAAGCGTGCCCATAGGTGAACGAGCCTTGTGCAGTCAGTCCGTGGTAATTGCCGGTCTTAAGCATTACCTGCAACGAGTCGAAGTTGGAATGTCCTTCCGAGTCAAATTGGTCGATGCCTGTGAGAATCGCGTGGTTTGGAATCGCCGTATCGGTATAGTAGGGCCTGCGTGCCAGTTCAGCAGTCGTGCTGTTGCCGGGACCGGGCGCCGCCTGGTTGATGTCGTACGCTCCGAAGAGCCTGCGCCCCCGCGAACCCACGTACCCAACCTGCAGCAGAGAATTGTGATTAATCTGAAACTCCGAATTCAGGTTGAAGTTCTGGATGTACGCTGTGCGATAGTTAGACGCGACGGTCGAAAGACCCTGCGTCGGCGGCGCCGCAGCCGAAGTGAATGGATTCACGTTCGTTTGCCACTCGAAATAAGTACGGCTGAGTGTTTCCACCGGCGTCGCGCCGATGGGATTCGCCTGGACGCCGATGGTCGCTCCATTCTTGAGTGAGTTATCGAAGAATCCATTCAGGTTGGGAACGTCGAAGTAGATTCCGTAGGTTCCCCGAACGACAAGCTTGGGATTGACGTTGGCCGCGAATCCGAAGCGGGGGGCGAAATTGGTCCAGTCCCGGTTATATGCGCCACCGTTTTGATTGGCCAGCACAAGACCGAATGCGTTTGCATTGGGGTTGCCCGGCGCAAAATCAGAGAGAACGCCAGTGGATGAGAACGGCCCGTTGTACGTGTAGCGAACGCCATAATTGATCGTCAGTTTCGGCGTGGCCTGATATTGATCCTGTCCGAACAGATCGAACGAGTTCACATAGATATTGCGCTGCAAGGTGCCTTGAACAATGGACGAACTGGCCACGTAGCCGGCCAAGTAATCGGCCAGGGCGCAAACGGCCTGAGCTCCGCAGGTCGCGTAGTACGGCGTGCCCTGGGGCTGAGTAAAACCGCTCAGTGCCGTATCGGTCGCCGTGCCCGTAAACAGGAATGAACCGCGCACGCCGGGCTGATAGAGCAGGTTCATGAAGGAGCGCCGTAACTCGCCGCCAAACCGTACCTGATGCTTGCCAAAGATATAGGTCGCTGTATCGGTGAAATGGCCGGTGATATCCTCGCGGCCAAGCGGCTGCGTGTCTCCCACTTCGTCAATGCCGCCATCGATCGTGATCGTCGGCGCGCCGAAGAGCGTCGGATTGGTGACACCCGTATCCAAGCCAAGCGCCGACATATCCTGGCCATGATCTGCGTCATTAAATGTTTGATCAAACACCCCAAAGCCAAAAAGCGCCTGGTTGGACAGATGTTCTGTAATCGCCCAGTTATGAACGATCATATAGTTCTGTGTATGATCAGGAGCTTCCTGGAAATAGTTAAAGATGTTCGTACCAACTGTGGCCCATTGTTGTCCTAGTCCGACAAATCCGCGAACAGAAAGGGCCTGTTTATCGGAAATAGTGTAATCGAGCTTGAGAATCGAGTTATCGCTGTATCCTTTCTGCGGTCGCGAATCGTAAAAGTTCTGTGATGTTGCCGGACCCACTGGAAGATCTGCTTCTGGCCACAGCGAGAGCACACTGACCGAGAGCGGATTGATTGGAACGTTGTTTGCATTGAGGACAGCTTCTGCCGCGTTGATGTAGGCCTGCGTGGGCTCGGTGGCGAACGCCTGGTTTTGAATCACATACATCTGGCGTTCGTAGTTGAAAAAGTAAAATAACTTGTCTCGCCGGATCGGTCCGCCCAGCGACGCTCCAAACTGTTGGTTCCTCAATTCAGGCTTTTGAGTGGCCGCTGGAAGAAACGCACTCTTCGCCGCAAAGAACTCATTGCGGTTGAAGTAATAAGCTGAACCGTGAAGCGCGTTGGTTCCAGATTTGATGGCGAGCGAGATCAGACCGCCGCCGTTGCGGCCGTCCTCGGCGTTCCCTTCCGTTTGCACGGTGAACTGGTCAATCGCCTCGACGGGAATCAGTACTCCCGCGATGCCGCCCACTCCTCCCTGATTGGCGGCGTCGGTGTTTTGCCAAAGATCGTTGTTATCCGCGCCGTCGATCTGCCAGTTCATCTGGTTGGTGCGCGCGCCGTTCAATGACCCTGAGCCATTGAACCCCGGAACCGTTTTCAGCAATTGTGTGAAGTCACGGCCGTTGAGCGGAATATTCTGCACCGCTGCATCGTTCACGACCGCGTTGTCTGTCGAAGACTGGGTGTCGAGCGCAATCGCTGCAGCGTTTACCTCGACCTGCTGCACCATAGACTTGATCTTGAGCACCACATTCAGTGAGTAAACCTGTCCGGGGCGCACCGCAATGTTCTCGGTCTTGCTCGTCGAAAAGCCAGTTGCTTCGACCGCAAGCGTATATCGCCCTAGCGGAATATCCTGAAAGGCAAAACCGCCCGAACTGGTGGAAATGGATTGGCGCGTAAATCCAGTATCAGCGTCGAAAATTGTTAGCTTTGCATTGGCTACCACAGCGCCTGACGAGTCAGTCACCACTCCTGAGATGCCGCCACGAAACGTCTGAGCGGGTAAGACTGAGCAGAGGGGAAGAAGGCAGAGAGGAACGAGAAGACGGGAGAGAAGCCCGCACAGACACAACTTCATATCGACCTCCAAACGGCGTTAGCGGCTCATTGTGAAAAGCACAACAACACCTGTACCCATCGGAAACGGGCAATCGGCGGCTCTGCTTTCGAGGGTTCAGAGGCTTCGACGTGGAGGCGCTCGTCGCAAAGAAATCACCTTACCGACATGGGAAGGCAATGCGACTTTCTAGCTAACAAGCAAGACGATGCTTGAATGTGATTATTCGCACATCGCCATCAAAATTACAAGAAGATTTTCGGAAAAACTTGCGCTATCGAAAGATAGCGATGGGTGTCTCAATGTTCATCGCGGAAGTGAAAGCGAAATGTCTGTGGCTTCACTGACCAAGTGCTCCCGAGCCTGGTGGCGCGACCTTACCGCGTTTGAGATCGTCCAGCAGGATCACCGCTTCAGCGATTTCGCGCAGAGGCTTGCGCTTTTGCCTGCTTTGCTTCTGCAGCATCAAATACGCCGTCTCCTCGTCGATATTCAGTTCGCGCTGTAGCAGGCCCTTGGCTCGTTCCATTATTTTTCGATTTTCCAACTGATCCGCGAGCTTTGCCTTTTCCAGTTCTATCCGCGCCATTTCGATCTCTGCGCCAACCAGATAGCCGATCAACGAGATCAGGCGAATCTCGCGCCGCGAATGATGATGTGGTTCGCGATGCTGCACGTTGATAACACCAACCAACCTTCCGCGGCACAGGATCGGGACTGACAGAAAGGCTTCAAACTGATCTTCGGGAAGATTTACAAACCCCGCGAATCGCGGATCAGTCCAGGCTTTCGCGGGAAGGCTGACGGTTTGACGATTCTTTGCGACCCATCCTGTCACACCCTGGCCAATCGCCATCTCAAGTTGGTCCACGACATCGGAGTGTGGATTTTTTGAAGCTCGGAGCACAAGCTTGTCCGTCTCCAGCACATAAATGAAGCACGAATCACAATGCATGGCGGCCGTAACCATGTCGATGATGCGCGCCAGAACTTCGTGGAATGGGTCAGTTGCGGCCATTCGACTGCTGATCTCGTGCAACAGATCGATATCGCCAATTCCCTCCGGTGATTGAATGACCTCTTCCAAGGTTCAGCCCTCCGAGTCGTGGGATATAGTTGCAACGCCGCAAATTGTCCTTGACTTTGCACTCGCTGTGTGACTAATGTAGGACAACCCTGAGTCCAACGCAAGCCGAGGGTTTTCAATTTCGAATTAGTCGCCTCTCCTCGTTCGAGAGTGTTTTGCGCGACTCTTCTTCGTCGAAGATCTCCCAGTTGAGAAGATCAAGTTTACCGCGACGCACACGCATAACTGCGTGCAGCGGTTGTGCGCGCCTTGAGTACTCGAGCGTTCGTCGCTGTGGAGATCGTTTTAGAGATCGCGCTATGCCCAGGCGTGAAGCGACGGTTTTGCGATTGAAACTCTGCGAGTGAAGCGGCGCTCCAGCTTATAAGCCGCGTCGGCTGTCAGGCACCCTAATGGAATCGGAATGATCTGTGAAGTGTTCGAAACAGGTTTGATTTGTAGCTGACGGCTCGCACATTCAAGGCCGCCGAACGCCAACCGCGGTGAGCTCGCACGACGCCATCGGAGTACCCGCCATCAAGCGGACACTCAAAGGGGAGATGAGCATGATTGAAGTCCTGAGTAAAGAAAAGGAAAGTGAACTCTTGCTTCGCGGGTTCACGCGCCGCAGTTTCTTCCGGTT
>JASIJW010000688.1:0-3155 GCA_030050035.1 Acidobacteriaceae bacterium
CGGCGGCGCTCTACTCATCTACCTTGAATTCAATACCCCCGGCACCATTGTTCCCGGCGCGCTCGGCACTCTCATGGTGCTTCTGGCCATCTTCGCGCTCAATCTTCTGCCCATCCGCTACACGGCCGTGCTGCTGCTCATCGCCGCTATGGTGCTGCTCATTCTCGAAGCCAAATTCGGCGGTCACGGCGCCCTCGCCATCGCCGGCATCGTCTGCCTCACCTTCGGACTGCTTACGCTGGTCGCTGCGCCCGTGCCGCAGATGGGCGTCAGTCCCTTGGTCGCCATCGCCATTAGCGTCGGGTTCGGCCTTATCACCGTCGTCCTCGTGCGCCTTGCCGTGCGCGCCCGACGCCGCAAGGCGCTCATCGGCCCCGATGCCATGGTCGGCTATTCGGCTACGGCCATGGAGCCGCTCGCGCCCTCCGGTCACGTCCTGGTCGAAGGCGAAATCTGGCGCGCCGTAGCCAATCGGCCTGCACCCGCCGGCGCAACTCTCCGCGTCGTTGGCCACGACCAGATGCTTCTCCGCGTCGAACCCGTTTCGCCACCTGAAGGCCAACACACTTGATTGTCATCTCGGGCAAGTTTGCATGTGCGAACGAGCGAAGCGCCTGTAGTTGCCTTCTGCTGCCCAGGCTGGAATTACGTTGGGTGGCGCCCCGCTGGGGTACAATTCCCACAATTACCGCAGAGCGAGGAAAGTCCGAATGTCCGTGTCCGATCTGCCCATTCCCATCCTGATCCTGATTGCGATCATCGTCCTCTACCTGCTCAACTCCATCAAGATTCTGCGCGAGTACGAGCGCGGCGTCATCTTCCGCCTGGGCCGCGCGCTGCCCCACGACAAAGGCCCGGGCATCATCCTCGTCTTCCGGCCCATCGACCAGATGATCCGCATCTCGCTCCGCCAGGAAGTCCTCGAAGTCCCGCCGCAGGACGTCATCACGCGCGACAACGTCACCATCAAAGTCAACGCCGTGATCACCCTCTACGTCGTCAATCCCAACGACGCCGCCATCAAGGTTGCCAACTATGTCTACCAGACCTCGCAGCTGGCGCAGACCACCCTGCGCACCGTGCTGGGCGAAGTCGAGCTCGACGAGCTGCTCAGCCATCGAGACAAGCTCAACCTGCGCATCCAGACCATCATGGACCAGCGGACAGAACCGTTTGGAGTGAAAGTCGTCTCCGTCGAAGTCAAACAGGTCGACTTGCCCGAGCAGATGCAGCGCGCCATGGCCAGGCAGGCCGAGGCGGAGCGCGAGCGGCGGTCCAAGATCATCCACGCAGAGGGCGAGTACAGCGCCGCGCAAAAACTCGTGGACGCAGCCGCCCTCATGGCCACGCAGCCCATGACCCTGCAGCTCCGCTACCTGCAAACCCTGGCCGACATCGGCGTAGAAAAGAACACCACCATTGTCTTCCCGCTGCCCATCGAGCTGATGACGCTCTTCAACAAGCTCGGCGGCGGCAACGCGCCACCACCCGCGCAGCCGTAAACCACGCCATCCCTATCAGTCAGAAAAGGACGGTACAGGAGGTGGCAGATGATGTCCTATGAACAATGGTTAAACTCGATACTTGAGGTCGCAAAAGAAACCGCCAGCCGAGAATTTCAGCAAGAGGCATGGCTATCGGGACGTCCAAGTACCTCGTCCCCTACCGAAATTTACAATACTCTGTTCGATGACTACACCTTCGATCTCTTCTATGAGACCTATTCAAAGGGTTTTACGCCGCCGCAGTCGACAGCTTGGAACGAGTTCAAACAGGAGCTGGAGACTTATGGAGAAAAGTATGACGAGTTTCCGAATGAAAGGGTCGTTTTCGATGATCCCGATTGGCAGTTGGTTAGGGATGCTGCGGAACAGTTTGTAGCAGCGTTCGGACGAAGCCCGGGCACCCCATCCTAAGAGCTCGTTTTGCCCTTAGGGTGGAATACCCAGCCACCGGTCCACATAAAAACATCCCCTCCGGCCTGCAAAAGTCGTAGCATAGAGTCATAGGACGGCTACATGCGGGGAGTATTTGACGAGGAAGAAGTAAACCGGTCGCGCGCGGGGCGCGACACCGAGCTGACGCTCGGCTCCGGCACATTGCTGGCCCTCTTTGTCGGCCTGGTGCTGCTCTGCGGCCTCTGCTTCGGCGCGGGCTACTCCATGGGCCACCATGCCTCGGCGCCGGCTGCCGCCGCGTCTCCGCAATCTGCTCCCGATCAGGAGCCCCTGCAGCCTAACAGCGCCATCCCCAAGCCCTCAGCCCTCGCGCAGACCCCCGTTGCCGCGCCCGCCGACAGCACGGCAACAGATTCCTCGGCAACGGCCGGTGGAACAGCCTCGGCTGATACAGCCGTCCCTGCAGGAGGCGCCGCTGCCCCGTCAACACAGCCGGCCCAGCCGCAGGTGCATCCCGCGCTCGAGCAGGGAAGCACACCTGAGCCCTCCGCCGCATCCTCTGCGCCTGCCACTCGTCCGGCCCTGTCTCAATTGCCACCGCCTCCTGCACAGTCCCTCCCCACGCAGCCGCTTATGGTCCAGATCGCCTCCGTCTCCAACCCCCAGGACGCCGACGTGCTCGTCAACGCGCTCCGCCAGCGCAATTATCCCGTCGTCGCCCGCCGCGACCCCGCCGACAACTACATCCACGTCCGCATCGGCCCCTTCGCCACCCGCGCCATCGCCGACCAGTGGCGCCTCAAGCTGCTCAATGACGGCTACAACGCCGTAATCCAGCCGTAGCGTAACCGCCGATCAGTTCAAGAATGTCATCTTGAGCGATTCGGGGTCCCCAGCGACAGGTCTTCGTCGCTGGGGTGATGAAGCGAAGGATCTGCGGTTGCTTTTCATTCCGGACCGCAAGTGTCCTCACCCACGCATCCACTCAGGCAGCCCCGAAGCAATCGCCGCCCGCACCGCCTCCATTAGGCCCTCACGCGTCGCAAACTGCGCCGGATCGATCGGCGCATGAAAGCGAATATGCGCCGTTCCCGGTTGGATGCGCGCACTGCCTTTCTTCATCATCGTCTCGGTCCCATGGATCGAAACCGGCACGCACGGCGCGCCCGTTTCCATGGCCAGGAAGAACGGCCCTTTCTTGAACGGCAGCATCCGCCCGTCGCGCGAGCGCGTTCCCTCCACAAAAATGGTCACGTG
>JASIJW010000689.1:0-2644 GCA_030050035.1 Acidobacteriaceae bacterium
AAAGCAGAAAGGCCGGAGAATGGTCTTTCGAGCTGCCGGGCGTGGTTTCCTATCTACTGCTAACACGCCCTCCACTTAACGCGGCAGTTCAAGAAATCAACTTGCTTTGAGCGGGCTGTAGAAGAATCGCTGCGCCTGTGCGGCGACGCTTTTTTCTTTCGCTTGCCAGAGGGAAGTGTGTTTGCTGCTGTCTCAGCGTTATGGCTAACTTTTGTGGCACGGCATCGGCGCTCTTGATCAAAACCGGCTGCATCATGCAGATCACTGCTATTTTGATGATCCGCAACTCATCGGCTCGACTCAGTACGCGGGGTCAGGATCAGGGTTGACCGTTGAGGGGCAGAGCAATAGAGGCAGCATGGTGCAAGCCAACAATCTCCGGAACTTCCGGATAGAAATGACAATTGCCATGGCTAAACTGAATGTGAAAAACGGCACCCCGGTTGGCAACGAGCATTTGTGCCGTCACTGCACAAACGGGCAGTTCACCACCGGGTATCGCGAGTCAGAGGTGCTTGTCGTCTGCACAAACTCGAATCCGGCGCGGCTGGTTCCATTCCCTGTGCACGAATGCACAGAGTTCTGGGATCGCAACCGCCCCGACTATGAAGAGATGACGAAGCTGGCGCTCGACTTCAATCAGGCGCGCAGAAAACCGACACCTGGATTCAGAGGGAGCGGTTTCGCGCAGGTTCCAGCTGTTTTGGTCGAAGATGAGGACGGCGAAGAGCAGGACGAGGCGGCTTGCATTTGATGCGATCAATCTCGATAAGAAGCACTACGATGTGGGACTATCCGGAGCAGCCTTCATGGTTGCTCCATTTTTGTTTTGGTGGACGTGTCGGGTTCACGCCGGACAACCGGGTTTTTGCCGTCGCGTCTAACTGGATAGCGCCGCACGGCACGGCGGTGATTTTATGAATCTTCCCCGCCTCGACCTTCCCCGTCTCGAGCGACGCCCTGAACTTGACGCCCTGCGTGGAGTTTTCCTTGTCTGGATGACGCTCACGCATCTGCCCACGCACTTCAGCGACTTCGTTAACTCACCCATTGGGTTTGTCTCTTCGGCAGAAGGGTTCGTGTTCGTGTCCGCGTTCCTGGTAGGACGGCTTTACATTCGCGAACTCATGCAGGATGAAACCCGCGTGCGGATGAAGCTCTGGAAACGAACTCTCAAGATCTATGGCTATCACCTGGTGATGCTGGCGCTGGCTTTCACCATTGCGGGCGCTTACGCTGTGCATACCCATAGAGCAGCCATCTACAACCTGCTCGATTTTTATATTGCGCACCCAGTGGTGGCGATTGTCGGTTCGGTGCTGCTGCTCTACTGCCCGCCGCTTCTCGACATTCTGCCAATGTACGTCATCTTCCTCTTCTTTACGCCGCTTGTGCTCTCGGCTTCGGTGCGATTCGGGTGGAAAAAGGTTTTGCTGGTGAGCGGGTCAGTGTGGCTGATGGCGCAGTTCGGGCTGCGCGACCTGGTGCACAACTGGATTGTGCATGTTACTCATCTGCATATTCCGCTGCAGGAGACCGGAGCCTTCAACCTTTTTGCCTGGCAGGCGCTGTGGGTGGTGGGCGTATGGCTTGGCTCCCGGTCGGCATTGCATGCGGCGACGTTCCGGCGGATTCCGGGTTGGATCGCTGCGCTCTCCTGTCTGGCGTGCCTGTTGTTCATCGGCGTACGCTGGGGCTGGCTGGGCCCCCACCTTACACAGGATGTGCTCAGCACGCAGCTCGACAAATGGCAGATCGGACCGCTGCGCGTTGTCAATCTGGCCGCGTTCTCGATCGTCGTCTACTGGTTCCGCAAGTTCCTGCTGCGCTTTGTCGCCAATGAGCCGTTCCTCACCCTGGGTAAGGCTTCGCTGCACGTCTTCTGCGCACATGTTTTCTTCGTTTTCATCGGCCTTTCGCTGCTGATGCGCGATGTGGACGAAGATGTGGGCGCGCCAGCGGAGCAGTTACACGGAATTCCTGCCATTGCGCTGCTGGTGGTTACATTTATTGCTTTGTTCCTGGTGGCTGTCCGCGTGGTGCGGCAGCGCAGGGCGGAGCGCGCCGCGCGCGAGAAAGCCCGCGCCGAGGCGGCACTGGCAGGCGCAACGCAACCGGATAGCGGGCAGGCATCGCCTTGCTCGCGCAACGGCGACGAACACGGGTCGCCCGCCCTTGCTAAGGCAGGACGCTGAGAACCCGGATCGCGGGACGGCCAAATTCATCAAACATTTGCAAAATCTTTGCCGCCGTGCATTAGTCTGGTGGTGAAAAGGGGCGGTTTCGGTAATTGTCACTCTATAACCGCCTGCTGAGGGGCTTACCCGCTTGAGCCAATCCATTTTCGTATTGGAAGACGAGACCGACATCGCCCGGCTGGTGCAGCACAACCTTGAGGCGGCCGGATTCGAGGCGCGCCTGTTTCACACTCCCACCAACCTGATTCCCGAGGCCGAACGCAAAGCGCCGGCGCTGTTCCTGCTGGACATCATGGTTCCGGGCGGTGACGGGCTGGACGTCTGCCGGCGGCTGCGCAGCAATGCGGCGCTTTCCACGATTCCGATCATCTTTCTTACGGCGCGGGCGGGTGAGAACGATCGCGTGCTGGGCCTCGAGCTCGGCGCGGACGACTACATCACCAAGC
>JASIJW010000087.1:0-8699 GCA_030050035.1 Acidobacteriaceae bacterium
TGGCCGGCTCGCCGAAGTTCGCCAAGCTCGTTAAAGAAGGCAAGTACGAGGAAGCCGTGAGCGTGGCGCGCCAGCAGGTGGAGAACGGCGCCAATGTTCTCGATATCTGCATGGACGAGGGCATGATTGACGGCGTGGCCGCAATGACGCGCTTTCTGCTGTTACTGGCCAGCGAGCCCGAAGTAGCGAAGGTGCCGTTCATGGTCGATTCCTCTAAGTGGGAGGTGATCGAGGCCGGCCTGAAGTGCATGCAGGGCAAGGGAATCGTCAACTCGATTTCGCTCAAGGAAGGCGAAGCGAAGTTTCGTGAGCATGCGGCCACGGTGCTGAAGTATGGCGCTGCCGCTGTTGTCATGGCTTTCGACGAGCAGGGGCAGGCCGCAAGCTTTGACGACAAGATCCGCATTGCCGAGCGTGCTTACCGCATCCTGACCGATGACGGCTTTGCGCCCGAAGACATCATCTTCGACCCCAACATCCTCACGGTTGCAACAGGGATGGAGGAGCACAACAACTATGCGGTTGACTTCGTCAACGCCACGCGGTGGATCAAGCAGAACCTGCCCAACGCGAAGGTGAGCGGCGGCGTTTCGAATATCTCGTTCAGCTTTCGCGGCAATAATAAAGTCCGGGAAGCGATGCACGCGGCGTTCCTCTATCACGCCATCGGCGCCGGGCTCGACATGGGCATCGTCAACGCCGGTCAGCTCGAGGTGTATGACGAGATCGAGCCGGAGCTGAAGGAACTTGTTGAGGATGTGCTGCTCAACCGGCGCGCTGATGCAACCGAGCGGCTGGTTACATTTGGCGAAAAGCTGAAGGCTGCGGGCGCCGATGCTACTGAGGGCGAAAAGAAGGTCGAAGAATGGCGCAGCGGCACGGTTGAAGAGCGGATGACGCACGCGCTGGTGAAGGGAATTGACGACTACATCGAGCAGGACGCCGAGGAAGCGCGCGTGAAGCTCGGCCGGCCGCTGGCAGTGATTGAAGGGCCGCTAATGGATGGCATGGGCGTGGTGGGCGACCTGTTCGGCGCGGGCAAGATGTTTTTGCCACAGGTGGTCAAGTCCGCGCGCGTAATGAAAAAAGCGGTTGCGTATCTTACGCCGTTCATGGAGGCAGAAAAAGCGGCGCTGGCTGCCTCGGGCCAGGAGGTGCGCGCGCAGGGCAAGATCGTGCTGGCCACGGTAAAGGGCGACGTGCACGATATCGGCAAGAACATCGTGGGCGTGGTGCTGGCTTGCAACAATTATGAAGTCATCGACATGGGCGTGATGGTGCCGGCGGAAAAAATCCTCGAGCGGGCGCGCGCCGAGGGCGCCGACATCATCGGACTGAGTGGCCTGATCACGCCTTCGCTCGATGAGATGGTGCACGTGGCGCGAGAGATGGAGAGGCAGCAATTCAAGTTGCCGCTGCTAATCGGCGGCGCGAAAACGAGCCGAGCGCATACTGCCATCAAAATTGCGCCGCACTACAGCCAGCCCGTAGTGCACGTGCTGGATGCGAGCCGAGCCGTGCCCGTTGCCACGAGCCTGCTGAGCGAAGAAAACCGCGACGCATTTATTGAAGAGCATCGCGCCGAGTACGAAGCGCTGCGACGCTCTCACGCTGCGCCGCGCCAGCAGACAGTGCCGATCGAAGCCGCACGCGCTCGCCGCACGCCGATCGAGTGGCGCGCCGAGGACGTGCCCGAGCCTTCATTCACCGGCATCCGCGTGCTGAATGATTTTCCGCTGGCCACACTGCGCGAGTTCATTGACTGGTCGCCATTCTTCCACACCTGGGAATTGAAGGGCGTTTATCCGCGTATCCTTGACGACCCGCAACAGGGCGAGCAGGCGCGGCAGTTGTTTGCCGAGGCGCAGGCGCTGCTGGACAAGATCATCAAAGAAAAGCTGCTGACGGCCCGTGCCGTGTACGGACTCTTCCCGGCCAACGCCGTGGTGGATGACGTGGAACTGTTTGCAGACTCCCACCGCACGCAGCACCTGGCAACGCTTTACTTCCTGCGCCAGCAGGCCAACCGCGAGGGCAGCGAGCCGTGCCGTGCGCTGGCGGATTTTATTGCGCCGCGCGAAACCGGACTGGCCGACCACATCGGCGCATTTGCGGTGACGAGCGGCATCGGCCTCAAGGATCTGTGCGCCAGCTTCCGCGCCCAGCACGACGATTACAACGCCATCATGGCCGAGGCGCTGGCCGACCGGCTGGCCGAGGCATTTGCCGAGTGCCTGCACAAGCGCGTGCGCGAGGAATGGGGCTACGGCTGCGCCGAACACTTGACGAACGAAGACCTCATCCACGAAAAGTACCGCGGCATCCGGCCCGCGCCCGGTTATCCTGCGTGCCCCGATCACACGGAAAAGGAGGCTATCTGGCGGCTGCTCGACGTGACGGCGAACACCGGCATTGAGCTGACCGAATCGTTCGCCATGTGGCCGGGGTCGAGCGTGAGCGGTTTCTACTTTGCGCACCCTGAGTCGCGCTACTTCCATGTGGGCAGGATAGACCGCGACCAGGTGGCCGATTATGCCGCCCGCAAGGGGATGACTCTCAAGGAAGTGGAACGCTGGCTGGGACCGAATCTGAATTACGACCCAGCTTCATAACGGTCCGGATGCAAATCCGGACGCATCATATTGAAGCGGTTGGGGCTGCGGTCGCGCGCCTCGCACCTGGGAAAAACAAGCGGATGTCATCGCGTTCCGTTTGTCACGTCTAATAAATTTTTTTCGATTCTGCCGAAACTTTCTCCGAAACCTCCGGGTTCACCCCGTTATCTCGGGGCTCTACTTAACGCCGTTTCTCGGAAGGTCGAACTCACGAGAGGCATCAAATCGGCTTTTCCCCACATTCTGCCGATGACCGCGCAATCCGGTCTGCGCGGGTCAGGGCAGCGTGTCGCTCAAACAGTCGGCACTATACCGGAATTCTGCCTTGGAGGCTCCCATGAACCCTTTCTCGCCACGCATCTCGTTCGGCAAGTCGTTCCTGTTCCGTTCATTGTCCGGGTTCTCGTTGCTCGGGCTCCTGCTGTTCCTAACTCCACAGCTCTTTGCGGACTCGCAGCGGCTCATTCCCGCCGGCTCGCTCGTCTCCTGCACCACCGGCGACGCGCGGATCTCATCCAAGACCACTGCTCCGGGCGATCCGGTGCTCTGCAAGGTGGAGCACCGCCGCGGAGATTTCATGCTCCCCTACGGCAGCTACCTGGGCGGCGAATTCTCCGAGTACAAGGATCCCGGCCACTTTGTTGGCAAGGGCTGGATGCTGCTCTCGTTTGACCGGCTGTACGTGGGCGACACCGTAGTGCCCATCGACGCCAAAGTGGTGGACGTGCCGGGCTACAAAATTGACGCGCAGGGCCGCATCATTGGCAAAGGCCACGCCGTGCGCGACACGATCACGTGGATGATCCCGGTGCTGTGGCCGATCGACCTGATCAATCTGCCGCGCCGCGGTCCGCGCCCCACGCTCAAGGCTGAAACGGCGCTCACGCTGCGAGTGATGGAAGACATTCAGGTGCCGGAGACGCCGGAACCACAGCGCGATCCGTACGGGCTGATTCCGCGCGGCCAGGGCGAGAACGACACACCTCCGCCTCCGGCGGAAGATCAGCAGCCTGCTCCGCAGATGAGCTATGACCAGCAGCCAGCGCCGTATTATGCGCCGCCTCCGCCGCCCCCGGTGATTGCGTATGCGGTGCCTGTGCCGCCGCCTTATTTTGTTGCTCCGCCGCCTGCGTTCGTGGCTTATGGGGGCTTCTTCGTTGGTCCGCGCGTGGCTTACGGCTACGGACCGGGTTTCTACGCGGGGCGTCCCTTTGCCGCTTACGCTCCGCGCGCGTACGGGTATGGCTATGCGCGCGGCTACGCCATGGGCGGGCGTGTGGCTGCCGGATTCCGTGGAGGTTTTCGCGGGCGCTAGGACGCCGGCGGGGCGGTAGACCCGCGCACCACTAGGTGCGTGGAAACCAGAAACTCGCGCTGCAGCTTCGTGCTTGCGCGATCCTCGGTCTGCTGGCGCAACGCATCAAAGGCTGCGCGGGCAAGGTCGGTGCGCGAAAGCCGGATGGTGGTCAGCGGAGGCAGAGTGAACTCCGCGAAGTCAATGTCGTCGAGGCCCACGACGGAGATGTCGGAGGGAACGCGCAGGCCGTCCATGTAGGCGGCGCGCAGAACGCCGATGGCAGTCATATCGTTCGAGCAGATGACGGCGGTGGGCTGCTCACCGGGCGCGCGCAGTTTGGCGAAGCCGCCCACGCCGCCCTTCAGCGTGTGATCGCACTCGATGATCCACTTTGTCTGAATGTCCAGGCCTGCGGCCCGCATGGCAGTTCGAAAGTCGTTCTCACGCGTAATGGCGGAGTGCAGCGAATGCGGGCCGGCGAGAAATGCGATGCGCCTATGTCCGAGAGCCGCCAGATGTTCGACGGCGGCGCGAATGCCGGTGGAATAGTCGAGCAGGATGGTGCTCGCCTTTGGGTCTTCAAGCTGGAACTCGGCGAGTACGATGGGCACGCCGTGATTCACCAACTCGTCCAACACAGTTTCTTCTTCGCCGAAGGTCATTACGGCAACGCCGTCGACCTTGCGCTCCAGCATGCGGCGCACGCATTTGGTCAGAACGGCGGGATCGCTGTTCGAGGAGCTGACCAGGATCTCGTATCCGGAGGCGACGGCAAGCTCTTCGAAGCTCTGAATCAGCTCCGGGAAAAACGGATTGACGATGTTTTCAACGATGATGCCGAGCAGCCGGCTGCGGCCGGAGACCAGCGTCCGCGCGTGCGTGTTGGGAAAGTAATTGAGCTGATTGATAGCGTGCCATACACGCTTGCGCAAACCGTCGCTGACCAATGTTGAGCCGTTAATGGTGCGCGAAACGGTGGCGATTGAGACCTTGGCAAGAGCGGCGACAGCACGAATGTCGGGTGTTTTGGCCGATTTCTTCAGGAGAACTTTGCGCGGCACGAGCTCAAGTCCTGCGGGCTGGAAAGTTAAGTGCAACTGCAATGGTATTGCATCCGCCGGTGGATCGCTGTGGTAAAAACGCGAAATCTTTATGCGCGCGTAAATGGCGGAGTTAGAACCGACACCTCTCAGGCTTTGAAAGTCTGATTGATTTTGAACGTTTTCGGCGCGGCTACAGCAGTGCTTTTTCAAAAAACTCAGCGGCGAACCGTGAAGTTGTATCCTTTCAAAACGGTGGGAGGTCCCGCTACTCGTCGGCGATAAGCAGTCGCAGATCGCGCAGGTTCATGCCTGTGGGGCCGGTCACGACCGAATCTCCCAGCGCAGTAAACAGCGGACAGGCATTGAACTCGCGGAGCGAACGCTCCGGATCGAAGCCGAAGGCGCGGGCGCGCGCCACTGTGGTCGGATCGGCGATGGCTCCCGCCGATTGCGTGTTCCCGTCGATGCCGTCCGAGCCTGCACTGAAGACAGCGAGCCGCTCGCCCGGATACTTTGCCAGATCGAGAGCGCAGGCCAGAACAAACTGCTGGTTGCGGCCGCCGGCGCCGGGATTCCGGTTCAGCGTAACCGTAACTTCGCCCACGCTGATGAGGCACAGACGTTTGTGCGCGGTGCGCAGGGCGTGGAAGCGCTCAAGAAGATACCGCGCCGCGGCGGCATAGTCCCAGTCGTCGCAACTGTTGTCGACCACGGTGTAGTAGCCGGCCTGGCGGGCCAGCGCGCGAGCGTTCTCCACCAGGTCGTGAGTCGAGAGCAGGATCTCGAAGACCGAATCGCGAAAGGCCGGATCTTCCTCGCTCATGCTTGAGGCCGGCGCCGCACCGGGTGTCGTGCGGCGCGGCTGCCGCAAGTCGCCCGAGTCGCGCGATTCCCGCCAGGGCAGGCGGGGACGAAACGACGGTCGCCGGCTCTTGTTGCCCGGCGACTCCGGCATATCGGCGCGCTCGAAAAAGGCGCGCACGGAGGGCGGCAGTTTTTCGTTGAGCCCGTAACGCGCCAGCAACTCGCGCACTTCCTCCACCGTGGAGTGGTCGGGCGAAGTTGGCCCCGAAGAGAGCGCATCGAGCGAGCGCAGCGGCACGTCCGGCAAGAGCAGACTCACCTTCATCGCATCCGGCGCGGCAATGGCCAGCCGCCCGCCCTTTACTGCGGAAAAATGCTTGCGCAGCGTGTTGACTTCATTAATGGGCGCGCCCGAAGCCAGCAGCGCGCGATGAAAGGCGACGGTGTCGTCGAGCGAGATCTCCGGGTCGATAGGCAGATCGAAGATCGCCGAGCCGCCGCCGGAGATGAGGAAGAAGATCAGCGTGTCCTTGCGCGCCTTCTTGAGCATGGCCAGCGCCGCTTTCGCTGCGCTGAATGAGTCTTCGTTGGGAACCGGATGGCCGCCCTCGAAGTAACGGATGCGCCAGTTGCGCTTGCTGGGCACAACATTGGTACAACAGATGCCGCGCAGGCCCTTGCGGCGCGGCAAGCGCTCGAGCAGGATGTCGAGCATGGGCGGCGCAGCCTTGCCGATGGCCACGACAAAGATGCGCCGGTAGGCGGCGAGATCGATCACGTCCGGGCCGCTGCCGTCCGACATCAGCCGCACCATCTTCGAGCCATCAAAACGAATGCGCCGGTCGAACGCCGTGGCGATGTCGCTGGCCTCGATGGCAGCAGTGAACATCTCTGTTGACTTAACGTGCAGGCTTTCGAGAACCATGTCGCTTGCCGGGGTCATAACAACTGCTCCTTCAACCAACCGGCGAGCGCGTTCTGCATTTGCTCTAAATGACCGGTGAAGAAATGATCGGAATCTCGGATAAGTATTAATTGTTTGGGATCGGCGGCTGCAGCCGTGACTTCGCGCAATTGAGCAACCGGCCCGAACTCATCGTGGTCGCCGCTAAGGAAGAGCTTGGGGAGAGTGGCGTTGTGCAGGAAGCGGTAGTGGTAATCGCGGCCGTCGGCGTGGGTAGGAAGGCCGAGAGCAATGACGGCGCGCACATTCGGACGCGTTTGGCCCTGGCCGCAACAGGCCCACAGCGCCATCGCCGAGCCAAAGCTGAACCCGGCGACGACGACCGGCCGCCGGTATTTATGATCGAGCCAATCGAGCGCCGCCTCAACGTCGCCGACCTCCGCCTTGCCGTCGCGTTTTCCCTGGCTCAGGCCGGTTCCGCGAAAGTTGAAGCGCAGCACAGGAAAGCCGAAGCCCCATTCGCTGGCGTTCAAAACTTTCATCGCGCGGTACACCACCTTGTGGTGCATCGTTCCGCCGTAGTTGGGATTGGGATGACAGACAAGCGCCGCGAATGGCGCGCCGGGCGCGCCCGCATTCAACAGAGCTTCCAGCCTGCCTGCGGGCCCGTTTAACTCTACGCTGCGCATTGTGCCCGCCGGTCTGGCGCCGGGGTGCGAGGATGAAACTGCGGCCTTCATTCCACTCATCATTTTAACCCGCAAATCGCCGGCCGTTGTACCCGTAGAATGCTCAGGCCGGAGCACCCGCTACGGTATTCTGACAGCATCATGATCGAAACTTCTTCTTTGGACCCGATCGGGTTCACGCGCCAGCTATGTGAAATCGAGTCCACTACTTACCACGAAGGCCCGGTGGGTGATTTTCTGGCGGACTTCCTTGCCGGCCGGGGATGGCAGGTGGAGAAAACCCCTGTGGAGCAGCCGAGCGAGAGCGCAGCGGCCGGGCCCCGCTGGAATGTTTATGCAGGCATCGCGGGCCAGAAACCGGATCTGGTTTTTTCCACGCACATGGACACCGTTCCACCCTACATTCCATTCCGCGAGGACGCGGAGTTCATTTACGGGCGCGGCGTCAGCGATGCGAAGGGCATCATTGCCGCCCAGGTTGCGGCAGCCGAAGTCCTGCGGACGGCAGGGTTTCGGGTTGGATTGTTATTTGTAAGCGGCGAGGAGCGCGATTCGGCGGGCGCAAAGGCCGCGAACCTGGCTCCCAAAGGCAGCCGGTTTCTAATCAACGGCGAGCCGACGGATAATCGCCTGGCGCTGGCTTCGAAGGGCGCGCTGCGCGCCGTGTTCCGCTCGAACGGCAAGATGGCGCACTCGGCGTATCCTGAGCTGGGCGACTCGGCGGTTCACAAACTGGTTGAAGTGCTTTCGCGGCTGCTGGAGCTTGAGCTGCCGGTGACCGAAGACGTGGGACCGAGCACGTTGAACATTGGGCAGATCGCCGGTGGCTACGCGCCCAACGTAATTGCTGACAAAGCCGAGGCGCAGATTCTCGTCCGGCTGGTGGGCGATTCAGCCCCGGTGCGGCAGGCGCTGATTGATGCGGCGGGGAATTTGGCCGAAATCGACTTCACGCTGGAGATTCCGTTTGTCCGCCTGCGCGCCGTGCCCGGCCTGCCGACGATGATCGCGAAGTTCACCACGGATATACCGCAGCTCTCAAACTGGGGCGAGCCGCTGCTGCTCGGGCCGGGATCGATCCACGTGGCGCACACGCCGCACGAGAAGCTGGCGAAAAAAGAGCTGCTCGAAGCCGTAGAGCTTTACATACAGGTGGCGAAACAATTGCTCGGCTGATGCGCCACGCAGGACAAAAAGCTGAGTGTTCGCCGCTCCTGGCTGCTATGCTTTCTCAGCGGCTTCCCCAGGCCGACTTCGCAATCGATTTTCTTCGAGGTCAAAAACATGACAACCACTGTTACGCAAAACAGCGAAGCTGTCCGCCCGTCTGTCACACCGGAACGCATT